>JAFZDR010000212.1 GCA_017561105.1 Alistipes sp.
GTGTAGTCGGTGTCCTCGACAACATCGTGTAGGAGTGCTGCGATGACCGACTTGGCACCAAGACCTATCTCGTCCACGGCAATCTGAGCTACTGCAATCGGGTGCAGCATATATGGCTCTCCCGAGCGGCGGCGCACACCTGCGTGAGCCTCCTTTGCAAGGAAGTAGGCACGCTTAATCATATTCCAACTCTCCTCGCCCTTGCAGATCTTCTTGCACGAAGCAACGAGCTTCTCCCAAGCTTCGTTGATTACTTTCTCATCGTCGGTAGTGTAGTTGCTCATAACCTATACCTCTAAAAACCAATATTGAGAGCAGTACCGCCTTAGCGGTACCTACTCTCGTTTGTCGTAGCTCGTAAAAGCCACTATTTCTGTGTCATAGCCTCGCGGAGCTTAGCTTCGATCTCGTCGCACAAAGCCTTGTCCGAGGTCAATAACTCCTTCACGGCATCGCGTCCCTGGCCGATCTTCTTCTCACCATACGAGAACCACGAACCCGCCTTCTTTATAATCTCATAATCTACTGCCAAGTCAAGAATCTCGCCAATCTTCGAGATGCCCTCGCCAAACATGATGTCGAACTCGGCCTTCTTGAACGGAGGTGCCACCTTATTCTTCACAACCTTTACGCGGGTGCGGGTTCCGAGCTGCTCCTCGCCATCCTTGATAACCGATGTACGACGGATATCGATACGAACACTTGCGTAGAACTTCAATGCGTTACCACCTGTGGTTGTTTCAGGGTTGCCGTAAACCACGCCAATCTTATCGCGAAGCTGGTTGATGAAGATGCAGACGGTCTTTGTCTTTGCGATGCTCGCTGTGAGCTTACGCAATGCCTGCGACATCAATCGTGCCTGCAAACCCATCTTCGAGTCGCCCATCTCGCCCTCAATCTCAGCCTTTGGTGTAAGTGCCGCTACCGAGTCGATTACGATAATGTCGATTGCGCTCGAACGAATCAACGAGTCGGCAATTTAGAGAGCCTGCTCGCCATTGTCAGGCTGCGAAACGAGGAGGTTGTCCACATCTACGCCCAACTTCTGTGCATAGAAGCTGTCGAATGCGTGCTCTGCATCGATAAATGCTGCGATGCCGCCAGCCTTCTGGGCTTCGGCGATAGCGTGAATTGCGAGAGTTGTCTTACCTGATGACTCAGGGCCGAAAATCTCAATTACTCTACCCTTTGGGTAGCCACCTACTCCGAGTGCCACATCGAGGGTGATAGAGCCTGTCGGAATTACCGGTACATTCTCTACATTCTCGCTTGACATCTGCATAATCGAACCCTTGCCGAAGTCCTTCTCGATCTTCGCCATTACCGCCTTCAAGACCTTCATCTTCTCGGCATTCTGTGTTGTCATTTCGCTCATAATATAATCGTTTTTAATTATTTCTACATTTTAGCTCCCTTCTCGGGGTGTTTGTTGAAAACAAACTTTCCTCAAAGTTATGAATTTTTTTCGATAATCGCTACCTCTAAATGCATTTTTTTACGCTTTAGTTGTCAAATTTCTCTGTTTGCGTAGCAGTTTTTAGGGGTTGTAGGGATAATGGTGGCGATAAGTCTTTCCCCGCTCACTACTCGTTAGTCCCACAATAAGTGCCCCACGACCTGCTCCTCGAACTCCTCCGGGGTGTTGTTAAGGCGTTTCATGCACTGCGGGCAGCGAATAGCCGTTTCGGTCTCGATATGGCACATACCATCCTCGCAGTCGAACTGCCCCATAAATCCAAATCCCACCAAGTTCATAAACTCAGTACCGCAATGCTTGCATCTGATTGTCTGTCCTGTTCCCATAGTTGTATAATTTTAAGGTTTTGTTTTACTTTCACAATGCAAAGGTAAGGGGTCGTTTTGACAACTCTTGTCAAAATATTGTGTGGGCGAAATTTTTTACAAAAAAAGACGAGAAACTCTCGTCTCTCGTCTCTCGTCTGAGAAAAGACTATTTCTCGCCCTTGAGTACCACACGCTCGGCAACCGAACGGAGATACTTTGCAATCTCAGGCTTTACGCGAACCGGTGTGTCGGCCTTGAATGGCTCCTTGAAGAGTGTCAGATAACCAACCGCTGCTGCGAGGTATGATCCTGTGTATGAAGGGTGCGAACCATCCTTTACATACAAATCAATCTCTGGACGCTCGCGGCGTACAATCTCCCAAGCAATACCCACTGGTGACAAACCTACGCCCAACATCTCGGCCATTGCGATATTGTTCTTGGTAATAACCTTCTGCATAGCATCGTAGCTTGTGAAGAACTGTGGATAGCCATTTACGAGGTCTGCCAACTTCTTACCCTTTGTTGTGTTATTGCCATCGCGACGACCCCAGGTAAGCTCGATAAGGCACTTTGCGTTAGGGCTGTGCTGCTTAATCTTTGCAACCATCTTGCCCATCTCGCCCACAACATTCTTATCTACCGAAGTACCGATACGGAGTGCAGAAAGGCTCTGGTCCTGCAAGAAGGCGTAGTCGTAACCACCCTCCTCGACAGCCTGACGCGATACATGGTCAGCCAAGTGCTGCTTCATGGTGTAGCCGCCGTGTGTGTAGTAGCCGCAGTCGAGCTCGTGACCCTCATGCCATGCAATCTCCTTCAACATCATTGGGTAGTGGTTGTAGTAGGTGTAGCTGTTACCTATAAATAATACGCGTGTAACATCGCTTGGCTTCTTGTCGCCGAGAACTACAACCTTTGGAGCAGTGCTTACGCCGCTACCATAGAGTGTGCTCTTGGTTACTGCCTTGTCGCAGTGACGCAAGCGAATTTTCAACTCTCCGCTCTTGATCTCATTCTCAAGACGAACGGTCTTCCACAAGAAGTTAGGCCACTTGTCCGACTTTGACGAGTAGCAGTTGTCGCCCTTCTTCTCTGCAGGGAATACTGGTTTCCAAACCTTTCCGTCGAGATACTCGAATGCGAATGCATAGCGATCATCTGCAGGCTCTGCAATAAATGGGAACCACAAATCTACCGCTGTACCCGCCTTGATGTTCTGAACAGGTACGCTCATCAACCAATAATCACCCTTGCGAGTGCCCTCGGCTGCGGGATAGGTAGCCTTCTTGTTACCTACGGTAAGAGTTGCCTTCTTGCCTACGAACTCAATCTCTCCTTTGCCGATTGATGCGTGATAGCAACCCTTCTCAACGAAGTGAGCAGTGCGCTTTGATGAAAAGTTAAATTCTGTGCGCTGAATGGTCTGCGCTGTGAGCGACAACGAAAGTGCCGCTGCAATGATGGTTAGTAATATCTTCTTCATAATTTTTATAGGTTTATTCAAATGAGTGGATTACAACTCCCGAACGCAACTTTGGCTCAAACCAAGTGGTCTTCGGAGGCATAATGTTGCCCGTGTCGGCGATGTCGATAAGCTGACGCATCGAAACCGGATAGAGCGCAAATGCAACCTTCATCTCGCCTGAATCAACGCGCTGCTGCAACTCGCCAAGACCGCGGATACCACCTACGAAGTCGATGCGGTTAGAGGTGCGCAAATCCTTGATACCAAGAATTTTATCGAGTACAAGATTTGAGAGAATTGTTACATCGAGAACGCCAATCGGATCGGTATCGTTGTAGCGACCCTCCTTTGCAGTGAGGCTGTACCACTCGCCACCGAGATACATCGAGAAGTTGTGCAATGCCTGCGGTTTGTAGATCTCGCTACCCTCCTTTACAACCACAAAATCCTCATCCAAGGCGGCAAGGAACTGCTCCTCGCTCAAACCGTTGAGATCGCGCACTACGCGGTTGTAGTCGATAATGCGGAGGTGCGATTCAGGGAAGGTAACGGCCAAGAAGTAGCAATACTCCTCCTCGCCCGTATGGTTCGGGTTGTTGTTTTTGCACTCCTCGCCCACTCGCGCAGCTGCTGCGGTACGGTGATGACCATCAGCTACATAGAGTGCAGGAATAGAATCGAAAGCGGCGGTAATCTGCTCGTTGTACTCGGTAGGTACAACCCACAAGGTGTGGCCAAAGCCATCCTCTGCCACGAAGTCGTATTCAGGCTCCGATGCAGTTACATTCTCGACGATTGCGTTGATGTCTGCATTGTCGGGATATGCGAAGAATACAGGCTCGATATTGGCCTTCTGGTTGCGCACATGGTGCATGCGATCCTCCTCCTTCTCGGTGCGGGTAAGCTCGTGCTTTTTGATTGCCCCCGAGAGGTAATCCTCGAAGTGACAGCACATTACAATGCCGTATTGAGTGCAACCATCCATTGTCTGTGCGTAGATGTAGTAGTGCTCCTCCTTATCCTGGCAGAGCCAACCCTCCTTGCGCCACTTTGCGAAGTTCTCGACAGCCTTGTCGTAAACCTCCTGCGAATGCTCGTCAGCGATAGGATCGAAGTCGATTTCGGGCTTGATAATGTGGAGCAGAGAGCGCTCGGTTGCCTCGGCCTTAGCCTCTGACGAGTTCAATACATCGTAAGGGCGCGATGCTACCTCCTTTGCCAACTCCTGTGGAGGGCGAATGCCTTTGAATGGTTTAATCTTTACCATAGTTATAAAATTAGCTAATGGCTAATGGCCAATGGCTAAAAGCCTGTTATTTATTTACCTGGAAACGGGTGTTTCCGTTTACGAAATAATCTACAATCTGTCGTGCAGCAGCCAAACCTGCGTTGATGTTAGCCTCGGCAGTCTCGGCACCCATCTTCTTCGGTGTTGCGAAGAAGCGCTTGCCAAACTTCTCTGCATACTCTGCTGTAGCCTCAGGAGCGACATCTGTAATATATTGTAGATCCTCGCGCTCCTCCATAGCCTTTGCCAAGCCGACCTCGTCGATAACCTCCTTGCGAGCGGTATTTACGAGCGTTGCACCCTTTGGCATCGACATTGCGAGATCGTAACCGATTGAACCCTTGGTCTGCGGCGTTGCAGGGATATGCAACGAGAGGAAATCGGCACGGCGATACAACTCCTCGATTGACTCCACGCACTCCACTCCGTCAGCCTCGAAAACGGCCTTGTCGGTGATGAATGGGTCATAGGCGATGACATTCATGCCGAGCGCCTTACCCTTGCGGCCTACCAACTTGCCCACATTTCCGTAGGCGTGAATAGCGAGTGTCTTGCCCTGAATTTCGTGACCTGTGCCCGGTGTGAGCTGGTTACGCGACATATAGACCATAAAGCAGAGTGCCAACTCAGCCACAGCGTTTGAGTTTTGTCCCGGAGTATTCATAACTACGATACCGCGCTTCTTGGCCTCCTCACAATCTACATTGTCGAAGCCTGCGCCCGCACGAACTACAATCTTGAGGTTCTTGGCTGCGTCGAGTACCTCCTTGGTAACCTTGTCGCTACGCACGATAAGTGCATCGACATCGGCTACGGCCTCGAGTAATTGCCCCTTGTCGGTATATTTTTCGAGCAGAACAACCTGATATTCTGCAGTTTGTAAAATCTCGGTGATGCCATCTACCGCCTTGCGTGCAAATGGCTTTTCGGTTGCAATCAGAACTTTCATACCTTTCAATAATGATGTGAAATATACTACTTTCTCCTCCTTCTTCTCGTATGTATAAGGAACTATAGTAGCCATACCCTACTTGGTTTTGAGCTGTTCGAACTCCTGCATGCAAGCCACGAGAGCCTCGACCGACTCCTTCGGACAAGCGTTGTAGCACGATGCACGGAAACCACCTACAAGGCGGTGACCCTTGATGCCGACCATACCACGCTCCTTGGCAAACTCCAAGAACTCTGCAGCCAACTCCTCGTTACCCTCGGTCATAACGAAGCAGATGTTCATCAACGAACGATCCTCCTTCTCTACGGTTGGACGGAACAACGAGTTACGCTCGATCTCGTTGTAGAGTAACTCGGCCTTCTCGAGATTGAGCTTGTACATTGCCTCTACGCCACCAATTGACTTCAACCACTTCAAAGTCTCGTTCATAACGAAGATTGGGAATACTGGCGGAGTGTTGAACATCGAGTCGTTCTCGACATGGGTATTTACGTTCATCATTGTTGGCAATGGACGAACCACCTTCTGGAGCATATCGTCGCGAATAATCACGAACGAAACACCTGCAGGGGCGAGATTCTTCTGCGCACCACCATAGATGAGAGCATACTTTGAAACATCGAGCGGGCGGCTCATAATATCCGACGACATATCTGCGATAAGAGGTACAGGAGAGTCGATATCAACCTTGTACTCAGTACCATAGATTGTGTTGTTGGTGCAGATATAGAGGTAGTCCAAATCTGCCGGAATCTCGAATCCCTTCGGAATGTACGAGAAGTTCTTGTCCTCGCTCGAAGCCACAACTTCAACCTCGCCATAGAACTTAGCCTCCTTTATAGCCTTCTTGGTCCATACGCCTGTATTTACATAACCGGCCTTCTTGCCGAGGAAGTTTGCAGGAATGTGGAAGAACTGGGTGCTTGCACCACCACCTACAAAGTAGATGTGGTAGTTCTCAGGTATGTTGAGCAATTCACGGAAGAGAGCCTTAGCCTCTGCTAAAACCGCTTCGAACTCCTTACTGCGGTGCGAGTAAGAGAGTACCGAAAGACCTGTGCCACTGAAATCAAAAATTGCCTTTGCTGCATTTTCGAGGGCAACTTCGGGTAATACCGAAGGTCCTGCGCTGAAATTGTGCTTTTTCATAGTTGTAAAAATTTATAGTTTAAATATGAATTTATCATCTTCGTTGAGGCTGAGTCCAAGCAATAGGTCGCGTACGGCCATGCGCTTTTTACCCGCCACCTGCAACTCCTCGATGGCTACAAGGCCATCCTGACAAGCAACTTTAATGTATGTTTTATTGTCGGTTACTACTCTTCCAACGGCGTGCGAGTGTGCTTTCTCCTCGAAACGAGCCTTGAAAATCTTTACCGAAAGCTCCTCTTCGCCACGCTTGAGAATGCTCCACGCAGCTGGATATGGCGAAAGACCACGCACAAAGTTAACAATCTGAACGCCCTTTGCATCCCAATTAATCTGGCACATATCCTTGAAAATCTTCGGTGCAGGACGGAGATTTTCATCCTCCTGTGGCTGTGCTATCGGGTCGATATCGCCCGATGCAATCTTCTCGACGCTCTCCACAACGAGCTCTGCGCCCATGGTCATCAGACGGTCGTATAAATCGCCCACACACTCCTCGTCGCCGATAGGTGTGCGCTGCTGGCCGATGATTGCTCCCTTATCAATTTCGTGGTTGAGGAGGAATGTTGTATTGCCACTCTCCTTGTCGCCGTTTATTATGGCCCAATTTATCGGTGCTGCACCGCGATACTCGGGGAGCAACGATGCGTGAAGATTGAATGTACCGAAGCGCGGCATTGCCCAAACCACCTCGGGTAACATTCTGAATGCAATTACAATACCTAAGTCGGGCTGCAAGGCCTTTAAAGCCTCCAAGAAAGCCTCGTCGCGTAACTTCTCGGGCTGGAGAATAGTCTCGATACCCAACTCTTTGGCTGCGCGTTTTACATCGCTCTCCTGCAGTTTCATGCCGCGTCCTGCAGGCTTGTCGGGCATTGTTACTACGCCCACAACATTATAACCACCCTCTACGAGTGCCTTCAACGACGGCACCGCAAACTCGGGTGTTCCCATAAAAACTATTCGTATATCTTTTGCGTTCATAATCTATTTTTCGGTTTTAGCGGCTTGCTTTGTGGCCTTGTTTTCTCTTCTCATAGTGCGCTTCTCAGCCATGCGCTCCTCTCGCTCGGCAATCTTTACCTGCCACTTTTGGGGTAGCTTTGCGATAAACTTCTCGCGATAGTGCTTGTAGCGGCCGATATACCAATCGAAATCGAGCAAAGGCGAGTCGTTGTTTGCTGTGTGCGACAGATATATGGCAAGCGGTGTGAGAATTATTGCCGAAATCCACATTCCGAGCAGTGAGCTCCAAGTACCCTCCTTAGCAAACTTCTCGCCCGAAATCGAGATGATGTAGTAGATGACAAAGAATATCACCGAGATAACAATCGGCATACCTAAACCTCCCTTGCGGATAATAGCTCCGAGAGGTGCGCCAATAAGGAAGAATATCAGAATCGAAATTGGCAGTGTCAGCTTGCGATGCCACTCGTTTTTGCTGCGATAGAGCTGATTTAGAGCCTCTTTCGATGTACTCTCGTCGAATGAGAACATATTTCGCGAGGAGCGAGCCGTGCGCAATGCACTCTCGTACACTCTACCCTTTGTTCTTGTGTCAAGCTTCTTTACAGAGTCAATCAGCAAGGCTCCAAAGGTCTTTCTCGAGCGATCAATCTCGATAGAGTCAGGCGGAGCCACACCATCAGGGTCGCGAGCGAAGATCTGATCGCGAAGCAGCGGGTTGTAGGCTGTTGCAGTGATGCTGTTTACCAACATATCGAGTGAATCGATATTGTGCTGCAAGTCGCTAATGTCCATTGTCTGGCTGTTGTTGCCAAACATATTCTCGTCACTGCGCTGGAAGTCGAATCCCGACATCGGGATCTTTCCATCCTGGCGCTCGAACTTGTGGCGTCGCAATGAACTCTTGGTGTACCACTGATAGTTGCGCGATTGCTCATAAGTTTCGCCATTAAAGAGTGTTACAAGCAGATATCGCTTGTCGTCCGAAAGACGAATGTAACCCGAGTCGGCTATTGTGGTGGTCATATCGCCGTTGCGCGAGCGGTTATCATAGATAAGTACCTTGGTGAGCAGCTTGGTCTTCGGATCCTGCTTCTCAACACGGATGCTCATATCGTCGATGCCGTTAAAGAAGAGTCCGTCCTGGAACTCGAGAGCCTCGTTCTGCTGCTTGATGTCGTAGATAATGCTGAACATCTTCTTGTTGGCGTACGGAACAAGGTCGTTCACGATAAAGAATGAGCCGAACGATATAATGCCGATAACCCAGAGTAGCGGCTTCATA
>JAFZDR010000213.1 GCA_017561105.1 Alistipes sp.
AGAAAGAATATGTATATGGGTGGTATCATCGGTCACAACGGAACTAAGTTGAATCACACATTGACCAACATTACCAATACCGGTAATATCACCGCTGCAGGTTCTGCCAACCGCTTCATCTTGGCAGGTTTGGTCGGCAGTACTGCAAACGACCTCCCTCTCGAAAACTGCTCGAATAGCGGAAGTATCACTGTTGAGAGCACACAAAGTTTCAACGGCGAGCACGCATGGGTAGCGGGCTTGACAGGTATTATTTTGGAGGCAACAGGTGCAAAGCAGATTACTTTGACCAACTGTAGCAATAGCGGCGATATCTGCGTTAAGAATACCACTTATTCAGGTCAGTTAGCAGTTGGTGGTATCAGTGCGCAGATGATATATAATAGTAGTAATAAATACTGCGGTAAGATGTATATCACCGATTGTACAAATACGGGCGATATCACAGTCGAGAATGTTTCGGTTGCTAAGGACTTCTCGGTTGGCGGTATCTTGAGCTCAATCAGCAAGACCGGCTATGCCGACATTAAGGCTCCAACTCAGCGTGGTAACATCACCGTGACAATTCCAAGCTCAAATACAGTGCTACATACCGCAATTGGTGGTATCATCGGTAATATGGAGGCAGGAAAGATTGGTAAGAACGATTCGGGTAAGCGCGGTAGTGTATCGGGTCAGATTAAGGTTCTCTCGCACGGTGAGGCTGCGGGTCATTGGCACTCAGTAGCGGGTATCGTAGGTTTCGCGAATGAGAATGCTGAGGAGATTGCCGATGTGGATGTATTGGCAGATAACGAGAGCTGTGTATCTGTCGAGATGACCAATGCGGCTTGTAACACTTATGTTACAGGTATGGTGGGATATATTCCTATGGCAATGTCTATCAAGAATCTCGTAAATAGCGCTGCTATAAACTACAAGGTTAATGGTCAGAGCACTGCGAACTGTCTGCCGTATGTCAGCGGTGGTTGCGGTCGTGCTTTTGCAGCTATTACAATGGACAACTGTACTAACAATGGCGATATCACTGTTGAGGGTACAAAGATGACTGTTGAGTTGGATTGCGGAGGTTTGCTTGCTTGCCACCACACTGCACACGGTCAGTTCAGCAACCTTACCAACAATGGTGACATCCTCATTAAGAAGGGCGACGGTACTTGCGGCATACTCTATATTGCAGGTATTGCAGGTGGTCAGTTGGTAGCTTGTACAGCAACTAATCACTTTACAAACTGTACCAACAATGGCGATATAACCCTTGAGGAGGGCCTCTCTACCACAGGTAAAGCGGGAAATATCCGTTTGGGTGGTTGCTTCGCTTGGACTAAGCAGTCTTACGACGAGAACATCCGCAACAATGGTAATATCAACATCCACGCAAATACTACAGGCTCAAATACCCAGATGCTCCTTGGTGGTGTTTACGGATATAACGCAGCAGCTGCAAATTCTGATATGGACGGTGGTTATGTTAATACCGGAACTCTGACCATCACTGGTGGTACAGGTACTTCAACCAACGTATTCGGTAGCGCTATCGGTGGTATCGTAGGTGCATTCTACGGCAATATCTCGAATGCTATAAATACAGGTGATATCAAGTTTACAGGTAGCTCTAACGCTACAAACTCGTCTGTCGGAGGTATCGTAGGTTACTCGACAGCAGCAGGTAAGATCACAAACTGCCAGCACTATGGTAATATCCAGGCTATCGACATGGCAAAGGGTGTTCAGTATCCGAATGTTGGTGCAATCACAGGTTCGCACCGCGTTCAGAAGACCGGCGGTGGCGCAGCTCGCACAGCGCTCGTAGAGAACTGCCAGCTTGGTGGTGCGATGTTGGGTGAGTATAACACTGAGGACGAGAGCTATAAGACCACTACTCTCAAAGCGGACAACTTCTTCAAGTACATCTATGGTAGTGGCGAGGCAACCGATTGGACAGGTACCGATAACTACGATGGATGTTCGGTTCTCACCGCAAAACCAAATGTTGACTAACTCTAAAAACAGCTACGACTATGAAAAATTACTTAAGACCTGAATTTGACATTTATGAGGTGGCTGTCGAGGGCGGCTACGGTGATAGCGTACTCCTTCCGGGCTTCGGAGGTGAGGATGACGAGTTGGTCTACTAATTAGACCATAAAACAGATAGAGCCGGGCAAGTTGCTCGGCTCTATTGTTTTGAGTTGTTGAACTATCTTGTCCAACTCTTGAATGGGTGCTTTATAAGGAATGAATTGTAAAAACATCGTTCGCCCGTAACCTCGTCGCCAATCCACGACGGTAACTCTACCTTCTCGTCAGCACTCGAAAGCTCCACCTCGGCAACGATAAGCCCCTCATTGTCGCCATTGAACTCGTCAATTTCGAAGGTGTGGCCCGCAAACTCTACGATATGGCGCTCCTTGTCGATTACTCCACTGCAGCGTGCAAGCAACGCCTCCGCCACCCCTTGCGGGATCTCGCGCTCCCACTCGAAACGGCTCAATCCTCCGTCGTGGCTCTTGCTCTTGAAGGTTAGTATACCTTTATCATCGCATATGCGCACGCGCGCGGTAACGCGACGGCTGCAGAGGTAGCCCTGAGCAATACGCATCGAACGACAGACACTTCCGCGCCACGACTCATCCTGAAGAAGGTATTTGCGCTCTATCTCCTGCATACTCTATCGCGATGCAACCTCGTTAGCATCATCCGAAATAACACCCTTCGAGTCTAATGCCCAGATACCCTTCACGCGCAATACCTGCTCGATAATGTCGCGAACGGCACCTGCTCCACCCTTGTACTCGGAGATGTAAACCACGCTCTGCAATACCTCGCTGCACGCATCGGCAGGGGCTACAGGAATACCTACATAGCGTAGCACCTCCAAATCGGGAATATCGTCACCCATGTAGAGGATATTCTCGCGCTTGACGCCCGTCTTTGCGATGAAGTCATCGATTGCAGCGATTTTATCCATGCAGCAGAGGTACTTATGTTCGATGTGCAGGCGGTTCAAGCGGCTCTCTAAGGTCTTGCCGAAGCCACCCGAAATAACGCCGATATTTACGCCGTGTGATGTGGCATAGGCCAATGCGTAGCCATCCTTCGCATTATATTTGCGTATGAAATCACCATCCGCCAAGGGCATAATACCGCCATCGGTCATTACGCCATCGACATCGAAGACCATAGCTTCGACCTCGGCTAACAGCTCTTTAAAGTTTTTGTTCTCTCGCATATATCTTCACTTATTTTCTCATAAATCTCTCGTTTTAGCTCCTCCTCGCACAACATTGCGCGGTGGCGATTGAGGGTTTGAGTATCACCTCGTCGTGCGGGACCTGTCTGTGTCTGTGCGGGGTTGAGTACCTCCACAGCCTTCTTTGCAGTCTCCTCGATTACGGGTGCCACAATATCGAATGGCAACCCCTCTTTTGCAAGAATTTCGGCAGCGTTGGCATACATCGCGTTTGCAAAGTTGCAGGCAAATACGCCCGAGAGGTGTATCACTGCGCGACGCGCTGTATCGGCGGGCAATACATTGTCGGTCAGTGCGTGTGCAACCTCATCGACAACCTTCAACGCATGCTCGGTAGCCCCCTCCAAGAAGATAAAACCTCTGCTGAAATCGACCTTGCGACCCACCGAAAAGGTCTGGAACGGATAGAATACCGCACGATGAGTGTGGGGTGCCAGAGTGTCGAGCGTACAACAGCCTGCCGTGTGTGCCACAACTGCATTTTCGGGCAGCTGCAACGACTTTGCGACCTCGGCTACAGCATTGTCGCTCACCGAAACGAGGTATAAATCGGCCTCGGCAAGCTCGGTGTTGCTCCACTTGGTATGAGCCAACTCGGCAACTGCACGACCGCGCTCCTCGTTGCGAGCAAAG
>JAFZDR010000214.1 GCA_017561105.1 Alistipes sp.
GATGTAGAAATTACCGTAGTTCTTTGACTCGTACATAGGTCCGTTCGAACCATCATTAGCAACTGCATAGGTACCATCGCTATTTTTCTTCATATAGTAATTGGTGAAGTAGCCTGTGATACCTGCTACATCGATAGCCTTTGTAGAGTAGGCTGTAACGGTGATGTCGCCGTGGTTCTCCCAGCCTTTACTTCCAGTACGGTTCTGTGCAGCAATTCCACCGATAACAACATTGTTGGTGTGCGAACCGCCAACATTGATTTCACCATAGTTTGCCACACCCAAACGCTCACCGGTTGCAGCGTTACCTGCAACACAACCACCTACATAGAGCTTCGAACTACAAGCGCAATCCTCCTCGATGGTGATTGTGCCGTAGTTTGCGCACTCCTGAACAGATGCCCAGCCTGCAATACCTCCAACTCCGAGGTGCTCGCCGGCAAACGAACCGCTGACGCTGATGTTACCTCTATTCTCCGACTTTGCAGGAACCTGTGAGCTATATGCTACAACACCGCCAATGAAGAATGTGCGGTCGGTAAGTGTTGTTGCGTCGTCTTCTGTGTCGCTGTGGATAGTGTAGTCGATATCAACAATAATATCACCATAGTTCTTGATGGTATTCCACGAACAAGTAGTACGATAAGCACAAACACCAGATACCTGCGAGAACATATTTGTTTTAACGCGGCAAGAGACCTTACCCTTAACGGTAACGACACCCTCTTTGTTGTTTGTGTAGTCAGATGCGAAGCTACGACCAAAGCCCTCAACACCGCCGATACGGTAGTGCCAAGTGCCACCTGATGGAGCGTTAGCCTCCTCCGATGCCAAGCAAGATACAGGGGCATTGTTCGACACCTTAATTGTCTCGAAGAGGTAGTCTGCGGTACTATAGTTCAAACCGGTAATACCTGCCAATGTGATACCACGGAAAGATGCAGTCTCAGTAACCAAAACTTCGCCGAAGTTGTGGCAGTCGTAGATGTTCGAGTAGTATGAAGTACCGAAGCAACCTGCCATGTGAAGCTGGTGAGCATTGCCCTTTACGGTCAACTTACCATAGTTCTTACAGTTTGTTGCTGTCATGTATGCACCACGACCAATGATACCGCCAATCTGAGTCTGTGGATAACCCTGAGTGTCCTGACCCTGACCACCCGAAACGGACTGGTGTGTGATTGCACCGTAGTTGGTACAGTTTGTGAACGACACTGAAGTTGTCTTGGTACCCTTAGTAATACCTGTAGCGTGGTAAATACCACCTGCAATACCACCGAGTGTAGGGTAAACCTCATACTTCTCTGTGCTACAGCTGTTATCCTTGTAGAGAATAGCACCATTGTTTACACAGCCTGTGAAGTTTGTGTATACCTTACCGGCCGAGTTTGTGCCGTAGAAACCATTACCTACGATACCACCGATAGCTGGAACAACATCGGTTGTGTCACCATCCTTAGCAATCTGAAGAACTGTAATTGCGACATTGTTCACACAGTCAACGAACTCTGTACCATAGGTGATACCTACCAAACCTCCGTATGCCATCTCCGATGCCTTAGTGTCATCGTTTGCATACTTCATCTTTGCAGCAGTGCCATCAACAGGAGCGTACTCCTTGTTCTCAATTACGAGAGTACCCGAAACCGAGCAGTGCTCGATAGCAGGAGTTGTAGTCTCGGTTGCAACAACCTTGCAAGCCAAAGCACCATAGTGGGTTGCGCTGTTCGAGTTAAGAACAACATCCTTGAGGTGCAAGCCCTTGATCGAAGCCGATGTAGTGCCGAACAAAGGAGCGTTCAAGCCCTTGATCGAGTAACCGTTTCCGAGAACATTCTTTGCGTAGCCCTCAATTGGAGTCCACTCCTCGCCTGTCATATCGACATCGGCAACGAACAAAACATCCTTCTCCGATGTTGCAGCCTCTGCTGCAAATGCCTTCAATGACTCGGCATCCTTAACTACGAATACTGCAGAGTTTGGAGTGTAGACAATAGAGTTTGAGAACTCACGAACCTTGCCCGCTGCGAGTGGCTTCTCATCGTTAGCCTTTACGGTTGCGTGCATAACGCCACCCTCGGTGTCGTACAATGTAACATACAACTCGTTGTAAACGCCGGCAGGAACTGCAATGTGGAGGTGTGTTGGAGTTGTAGAGAGAGCCAAGCCCTCGCCAAACGAGTAGCCGATAAGCTCCTTCGATGCTGAAGTTGCGGTAAGCTCACCATTAGTGAAGTCGAGCGCGAAAGCACCTGCGATAGGAGTGCGATCTACGGTCGAAATCTGAGCATAAGACAAAGTCTTATCGCCGATTACGCCAATCTTCAACACGCCTGTGAGGTGGGTCAACTGAAGACCACCGCCATTCTCGCTGTAGCCGTACATAGTCGATGCACCATTCGAGAATGTGCCCTCAACATAGCTCTGTTCAGCAGCAAAAACTACCTCGCCTGCGTTTGCTGCAGGGTAGGCAATGCAGTAAGGGGTGTTTACCACGCCCGCAACTGTAAATGTAGCCACCGCGCTGTTTTCGCTAACCGAAAGCGCGTTCGACTCAACACCATTTACCGAAATCTTGTCGCCATCGCTCCAATAGAGTGGATAGACCTCGCCGGCCTTCTCGCCGAGCTGAGTACGAGTCTCCTCCAATGAAAGGACAAATTCGGTCTGACCGCCGACCGCTACGCCGAGGTCCTCGGTTACATCGGTGGTACATGAGAATGCTACCAACGCTGCAACAACCATGAAAATCTTTGTCAAATTTTTCATCTGGTTTTGATTTTAAAAGTTAATAATAAGTTCTATTGCGTTAATTTGTTGTGTTACGATAATATACCAGTGCGCAAATATATGCAATATATTTGAAAAATAAAAGAGATAGGCTGTTATTCCTATCTCTATTTTGTAATGCTATGATGTTATGGTACAGGATCGTAGCCTGAGCCACCCCAGGGATGACAGCGCGAAATGCGCTTTATGGTGAGCCAACCCCCTTTAATTATACCATATTTGCGAATGGCCTCGATGCCGTATTGCGAACAAGTCGGGGTGTAACGACATGCGGGAGGTGTCAGTGGCGAGATACATTTTTGGTAGAATCGTATCAACCCTATAAAGGGCAACGCCACAATGCGACGGCAACTACTCGCAAAGTTTTTCCAAAATTCTCTTTGTGGCATTTTCGATGGTTTTGTAGTCGAGGCTCTCCTTCGACGAGTAGATGAGTGCTACCTGCAAATGGCGCGGTTGGCTCTCTGCAAGCAGCTGTTTATTAAGTCGATACGCCTCGCGCATACGACGGCGTATTTTGTTGCGCTTGTTGGCGCGTTTTAGAAACTTCTTAGGCGTAGAGAAGAGTATCTCGGCCTGCATCTCGTCTGCCGCCTCGGCATACACGACATATCGCAACGGATAGACAAAACCACCTCGTCCCTCGGTAAAAAGACGACGAATTGCCCCAAACGAGTGCAACTTCTCCGATTTAGGTAGTTTTAAATCCGCCATTCCGATTTAGCCGTTATGATTAGCTCTTCTTGCTGCGACCCTTCTTGGTCATGCGGCTCTGCTGAGTGCGAAGGAACTCCTCCTTGCGCTCGTCGCTCACGAATGCCACATCCTCAATATCCTTGCCCTTGCGTACAGCCTGGATGTAGAGATCTACCGCCTTGGCGAGCGAAGGTGCAACAGGGGTTGGAGCGTTAGCCTTGACATGAATACCACTCTCGACTGCGAGCTTGAGCGTACCCTCGCCAAAGGTTGCGATTGTAGGCATCTCCTCGGCAGGCATCTTCTCGCAGATGCTCTTCACATCCCATGGCGAGTAGAGAAGTACCATATCGTACTCCTTCAACTTCTCGGCCGAGATGTCGGTTGCAACGGTGCGAGCCAAGATGATTGGCGTGTGGTTGATGTTGAGTCGTGCGAGAGCCTCAGGGATCTCAGGCTTGTGTGGCTCGCTCAAAGAGAGAAGCATCTTCTCTGCCTTGTTCTTCACAACCAACTCAATCAAGCCCTGGAACGAACCATCGGCGAACGAAATCTTGCGCTTGCGGTATACGATATACTTCTGCAAGTAGAGAGCGATACTCTCGGTTGAGCAGATATACTTCATGGTCTCGGGTACGGTGATGCGGGCGTCTTCGCAGATGTGGAAGAAGCTGTCGATTGTAGTACGCGATGTGAAGATTATCGCTGTGTGATCGAGAATGTTTATGCGCTGGCTACGGAACTCCTTTGGAGTGATACCGATAACCTTAATAAGCGGATTGTAGTCAATCTCAACGCCAAGACGCTGCGAGAGCTCGTAAAATGGCGATTTCTCGATGATGGTCGGAGCAGGTTGTGCTACTAAAATTCTGTTTATATTATTACTCATATTTTCTCTCTGTTTCCGGCTATCCTCGCACGATTGGAGCCATTAGCAATGACAACGGGAAGATTTCCAGGGCGCAAAGATATAAAATCCAATGGAAAATAGAAAATCTTTGAGCGCGAAAGAGAAAAAAAGACTCTTTAATAAACAAAACAAGCGATATAAAACAGAGTGAAACAGAGGTATAAAGCGAAATTTTCACCACTAACCCCTCGGCTAAAAGCATCAGTACGAGCAGTGGAGCAATGATTGTGATGGTTGCCGCGAAATGGAGCATTTTCAGATTCCAAATCTCGTTGCAAAACTTCTCCTGCTCGCTCACTATGCCCGACAGATAGAGTGCAAATCGCTCTCCTAAAATCATCAGCCAAAGCGCACCAAAAAAGAGTAAGCCGATACCCCAGGTCGAAATGCCATAGAGTGGATAGAGCAGATGGCACAACTCCTCGATCACGGTAAGTCGCATGACAAACAGCGCGAGGAACGAGATGCCGATAAAACTCATAAAAATTTTGATATTGCGCAGTTCGGCTGCATAGATATGCATCTCCGACTGTTTGATGTTCCTATTTGCGAATGAAAGTAACAGATAGCGGAACTGATCGGAGTATCTCACCAAGACGAACAAAAAGAGCAGGGCTATCACGCTTGTGGTAACCTGATAGAGCAGACCCAACGAAGAGATGCCCGCTACCGCTTCGCTTGTACTCTGCACCGCAAGGCGGCTTGCTTCTCCGAAGAGCTCCTTGGCCGATATTATGTCGTAACTCTGCACCATTTTGCTCGCTTCTAATCCTTTTTAAGTGTGATGCGGAAGGTTGTTCCCTTGCCGAGTTCCGAATGGACGACTGCGATTTTACCTTTGTGATACTCCTCGACAATGCGACGCGAGAGTGATAGTCCCAATCCCCAGCCGCGGGTCTTTGTCGTAAATCCCGGCTCAAATATGCGCTTCCACTTCGACTTCTGAATACCCTTACCGGTATCTGCAACCTCTACCCAGGCGTGTCGTTTGTCCGAGCCGATGGTTACAGTGATTGCACCATAACCCTGCAGCGCATCGAGGGCATTCTTCATCAAGTTCTCGACTACCCACTCAAAGAGTGTAACATTTATCTTTGCCTTTACCGTGTCGATCGAAAGACCGTTGTATTCGAGGGTAACATTGCGCGGAATGCGTTTACGGAAGTACATTACCGAGTTTCCGACAACCTCGTTTAACGACTCTGTCGTTAGCGGAGTTTCGGAGCCGATCTTCGAGAAGCGGTCCACAATCTTCATCAGATGTGTCAGATCCTTCTGCATCTCATCCACCGCCATCTGATCTACGGGTTGCTCGCGCAGATACTCTATCCAGCCAAGCAACGACGAAGTCGGAGTTCCAAGCTGGTGGGCGGTCTCCTTGGCAAGTCCCACCCATACGCGGCTCTGCTCACCCTGCTTCATCGAGCGGAATGCCATAAATGCCACCAACACAAATACCACGATGATGAATATCTGGATATATGGGAAGATGTATAGCAGATCGAGCGTTAGCGAGTGGCCATAAAATATAATATGGTTATGAGCCTTTGTCCACCAGAACTTCACCACGATAGGGGTGTTGTCCTTCGCCATGCGGTCGAGCACTCGGTGTAGACGCTCGGGCGATCCGATAACCTCGGGCGGTATCAGGTGGTATGAAATTACGCGCAGATTTTCGTCGGTAATGACGAATGGAATGTTGTTGCGGTTGTTGATGATTGTTGTAACCAGCGGATCGTTGATGTAGTCGCCCATGGCGTCGCGATTTATGCGCTCCATTGCAGCGGCCCACAACTCCACATCGAGCTTCTCCTTGTGGTGGAGAGCCTCAGCCATACGGTTGGTGAGCAGAAGCGACATGGTGATAAAGGCGGAGGCGAGTACCAAAACCACTACTCGTCCATTCTCTAACACCCTATTTTTTAATCGCCTCAGCATCCTTTTTTTATTTGCGTGCCGTATCCTGCTCCGATGTTATGCGCTTGTATTCAGCCTCGTTGGAGAGGAGTTTTACAGCCTCTTGAACCTCTATGTCGTCGCGCAGCGAGTTTGCTATTACGCCCGCAGCATAGGCGTAGCGCAATACGATATTCTGATTTATCTGCTCTACAATCTCCTTGCGGAAGGTCTTGAGGTTGCTCTGCTTGTCATCCTTCAAACCTTTGTCAATAATCTCGAGAGCCTCGTCGAGCGATGTGTTTCGCTCGTTGGCAAGCGACTTGCGCAACTTCTCGAGCGCCGAGCGCGACTCCGATTTGTAAGGTATATCGCGTGCCATTGCCATCGCCACAAAGTCGGCATAATCCTTATCCGATATAGAGAAGTTCTTGACATCGATACTCTTCGATCCGTTACGCTTGATATAATCATCGCCAAAATCTTCGATGATACCCATAATGTAGAGCGTTGCGGCGAAGTTGCTGATATATTTCGGCTTAA
>JAFZDR010000004.1 GCA_017561105.1 Alistipes sp.
CCTCGACATACGCCTTCAAAACTGCGTCGATCTCGCCAAAAACAGGCTTATCGGTGCCATAGTTAAGACCCTCGTAAACCTCCTGTGGAACGATACCGTACTTCTCGATACCCTTAGTTACATCGTGGAATGCTCCACCTACAGCCATATTGAGGTGACCGTGCAAGCGAACATACTTTACAGCCTTCTCGAAGTAGATGTTACGAACGATCCACATCTCCGACAAATCCATCTCCTCGCCACCGGCACGCATAATCTCGTTCTCGATGAACGACAATGCCGAGAAGCACCAGCAGGTACCGCTGCGGAACTGATTCTTAACCGAAGTAGTCTTAACGAGAGTACCATCGGTAAACTGGTAGCCCTTCTTCTCCTGTGCCGAAGCCGAAACCACGAGAGCTACGCACAAGCACAATGCAGTAATAAATCTCTTCATCTTTAAAGTCTATTTTTTAGTCGAATTTACAATACTCTGGCAGTCGGCATACGACAACAACTCGGCCTTCTTACCGCGTGGGATGCGATAGTTCTTACCCTTGTATGCGATATAGGCTCCGTAACGGCCATTCTTTACAAGCATCTCGGCATCCTCAGCAAAGGTCTTTATCGGAGTAGCGGCAGCTGTAGCACTCTGCTTCTGCGACTCTATAACCTCCAATGCTCGCTCGTATGTGATGGTATATGGATCGTCGCTCTTCGACAACGATGCGAAGTTCTTTCCGTAGCGGATATATGCGCCGAACTTACCGATACCTACGACCATATCCTCGTCCTCGTATTTACCGAGAGTGCGTGGCAAAGCAAAGAGCGACAACGCCTCCTCGAGGGTTATAGCCTCGATAAGCTGGCCCTTCTTGAGCGATGCAAAGCGTGGCTTATCACTCTCCGGATCATCAATCTCGACCATAGGACCAAAGCGACCAATACGCGCCTTAACAACGCAACCCGACTGCGGATCAACGCCCAAAATACGAACCTGCGAGTTCTTCTCCACCTGGGTAGTGATAGCCTTATCTACAAGGTTGTGGAACGAGCCGTAGAACTCGCCAATCATTGTATTCCAACCCTGCTCGCCATCGGCAATACGGTCAAATTCCTTCTCGACCTTAGCGGTGAAGTTGTAGTCCATAACGATACCGAAGTTCTGCTCCAGGTAGTCGTTTACAACCATACCGATATCGGTCGGAGCAAGACGATTCTTCTCGGCACCATAGTTCTCGTTAGCCAACTTCTCGGTAATATTCGAGCCCTTGAGTGTGAGCTGTGTATATTGACGCTTCTGAGCCGGTTTGTTGCTCTTCTCTACATAACCGCGAGTGATGATTGTAGAGATTGTAGGTGCATAGGTCGAAGGACGACCGATGCCCAACTCCTCCAATCGCTTAACGAGCAAAGGCTCGCTGAATCGCATAGGCGGAACAGCGTGACGCTCGGTTGCAGTAATCGAGTGAGAGTACAACAATGTGCCATCAGCCAATGCCGGCAAGATTGCTGTTTCGCTCTGCTCGACAGGCTCCTCGTCACGCGACTCGGAGTAGAGGCGCAAAAATCCGTCAGATGTAATAACCTCGCCCGTTGCGACAAACTTCTCGTCGCTACCCGACATATTGATAGTGATGGTTGTACGATTTATATCGGCAGCCACCATCTGCGATGCTACGGTGCGCTTCCAAATCAGCTCATAGAGCTTCTTCTCAGCTGCAGTACCCTCGATTGTGTGGTTGTTGATATATGTAGGACGGATAGCCTCGTGAGCCTCCTGAGCACCCTTGCTGCTGGTTGTATAGTTGCGACGCGAAGAGTAGCTCTCGCCAAACATCTCGCAAATCTCCTTCTTGCAAGAGTTGAGTGCCAAGTCCGAAAGGTTCACCGAATCGGTACGCATATAGGTAATCAAACCTCGCTCGTACAACTTCTGCGCTACAGACATTGTCTGCGACACCGACATCGAATACTTACGACCCGCCTCCTGCTGCAAAGTCGAAGTTGTAAACGGTGGTGCAGGATAACGCTTCGACGGCTTCATCTCGCTACCCTCAACAGCGAAGGTTGCATTCTTGCAGCTCTCCAACATCGCCAAAGCCTCCTCCTTGGTTGCAAAGCGCTGTGAATACTCCGCCTTGAAAAGGGTCTTGTTTGCGTCGTCAGCAGGATAGAACTGAGCAACAACACGATACGACGATGAGTCGTTGAAGTTGATAATCTCGCGCTCACGCTCCACGATAAGGCGCACGGCAACACTCTGTACACGGCCTGCCGAGAGTGCCGGACGAACCTTCTTCCACAAAATTGGCGAAAGTTCGAAGCCCACGATACGATCCAATACACGGCGAGCCTGCTGTGCATTTACGAGGTTCATATCTACCGTACGCGGATTTTCGATAGCGTTCAGAATCGCATTCTTGGTGATCTCATGAAAGACAATTCGCTTGGTATTCTCAACCGACAAACCCAAGACCTCTGTCAAGTGCCAGGCAATAGCCTCTCCCTCGCGGTCCTCATCACTTGCCAACCACACGGTCTTTGCCTCGGCTGCAGCCTTCGACAACTCCGACACGAGCTTTCCCTTCTCCTTCGGGATTTCGTATGTCGGTACAAAGCCTTTCTCAATATCTATGCTGAGTTCCTTCTTCGGAAGGTCGCGGATATGACCAAAACTCGATTTTACGACAAACTCCTTGCCCAAAAATTTCTCGATGGTCTTCGCCTTCGCAGGGGACTCCACAATTACTAAATTCTCTTGCATTTCTCTTAATATATATCTTTCAGCATAACGAAGTCCAAGCTCTACCCGGAGCTTCGCATGAGTAAACTACTTTATAATTGTATAGGTTAAATCTATCTGTATAGGTGCCTTGTTCTCGCCACTTGCATCAACCATACCC
>JAFZDR010000215.1 GCA_017561105.1 Alistipes sp.
GGAGATATCGCTGATGCGCTCCTACGACGAGGGCAAGAGCTGGAGCTACGCCGAGAAGGTGTCGTTCCGTGCAGGAAAACGCGACGGAATGGCCGTACCGATATATCTGCCACACTCGGGCGAGATTGCTATGGCGATTGAGGATAATGGCGTTCGCGGATCGTTTAAACCCGTAATTGTCCGCACTCGCAACAATTGGAGCGACGGTTTTGTTATGGGAAATGACGAGCGCAGAGAGGAGGCTCTCGCAGCGAGATGCAGTGTTGACGACAGTGTTTATGCCGGAGCACCATACCTTATAAGATTGGGCAAGAAGCACACTCTGCTATCGATACAATCGACCGAGGGCAGAAAAGGCCGAGGACACAAATTCGCCAATATGCAGGTCTATGTGGGTAATAGAAATGCCCGCCACTTCTGCAACCGCTCTACGCCACTTCCGCACCTCAACGAGAATGGCAGTGCATTGTGGAACTCATTGGCACAGATAGACGAGAAGAGGGTCGTTGCCGTAATGACCGTCCGCGGAATGGAGGGAGGTAAAAACGGCATTTGGACCGCAATAGGAGAGATCTCAAAAAATAGGAGATAGAATGGATTTAGAGAGATTATACACAGCTTTTACGAACTCTGCGGGAGTAACCACCGACTCACGAAAGATTGAGGCGGGGTCGCTCTTTTTTGCTCTGCACGGAGCATCGTTCGATGGCAACAACTTTGCAATAGCGGCACTTGAGCAAGGGGCATCAACCGCGGTAATAGACCGCGAGGATGTTTTGCAGGCTAACCCTGACTATGCCGATCGACTTATTCTTGTAGAGGATACATTGCAGGCTCTGCAAGCCTTGGCACGCGAACATCGTCGCGAGTTGGCGATGCCTATTATCGCAATTGCGGGCAGCAATGGCAAGACTACAACCAAGGAGTTGGTATCGCGAGTATTGGCAGAGCGCTTTGAGGTTACAACCACCAAGGGCAACCTCAACAACCATATCGGCGTGCCATTGACACTCCTCTCGATGACAAACGACACCGAGTTTGGTGTGGTTGAGATGGGAGCAAGTGCACAGCACGAAATCGAGTTGCTATGCTCGATTGCCGAGCCTAACTATGGTATTCTGACAAATATCGGACTCTCGCACCTCGAGGGCTTTGGCGGTGTCGAAGGCATCCGCAAGGGCAAGGGCGAGTTGTTCGACTACCTCGATGAGAACGGAGGTCGCGCCTTCGTTCCGCAGGAGGATGCTACGCTCTGCGATATGGTCGTCGAGCGCGAGGACTTGGCTGTAGAATACTACACCCGCACCATAGCCGAGGGTTTCAAGAGTAACCTTACGGGCGAGTACAACCGCTACAACATCGCAGCAGCGGTGGCCGTTGGCCGCTACTTCGATATTGCCGACGAGCGCATAGCCGAAGCTATTCTCTCGTTCACACCCGACAATAACCGTTCGCAAGCGGTAAAGACCGAGCACAACAGCCTTGTTGTCGATTGTTACAACGCCAACCCGTCGAGTATGGAGGTGGCATTGGATAACATCGCAACAATGGAGGCCGAAGATAAGGTTCTGATCTTGGGCGATATGCTCGAGCTTGGAGAGTGGAGCGCCGAGGCGCATCAGAACATTCTCCGCAAAGCTGACAAGGTTGCCGAGAGAATTATCCTTGTAGGCAAGGAGTTTGCCGCCGCACACGCCATTGTAAACGATGAGTTGGAGAGTAGCTACTCGCTCTACCCATCGACCGCCGAGGCGTTGGGGGCTCTCGAAAATAGCCCTATCTGCGGAGCACTCATCCTCTTGAAGGGCTCACGCGGTATAGCACTCGAAAAGCTAATTGAGAAACTATAGATATTATGGAGAACAAACAGAACATTTCACTGCCCGAGAATGCTTATCGTGAGCTAAAGGCGGGCGAAGAGTACAAGCCGGTGATGCCGGCAACAAGCAACCCTGCCGAGGCTACGCCATACTCGGTGACTATGGGTGTAGTTATGGCTATTATCTTCTCGGCTGCTGCAGCCTTCCTCGGTTTGAAGGTTGGTCAGGTCTTCGAAGCAGCAATTCCTATCGCAATTCTTGCAGCCGGCTTCGGCACATTGCGCGGTAAGAAGAGTATGCTCGGCGAGAATGTTATTATTCAGTCGATTGGCGCATCGTCGGGTGTAATCGTTGCGGGAGCTATCTTCACTCTCCCTGCACTCTACATCCTCGGCTTGGAGGCACAGTTCTACCAGGTATTCCTCTCGTCGTTGTTGGGTGGCGTTTTGGGTATCGTACTGCTCGTGCCATTCCGCAAATACTTCGTTAAGGAGATGCACGGCAAGTACCCGTTCCCTGAGGCTACTGCAACCACCGAGGTACTCGTTTCGGGTGAGAAGGGCGGCAAGCAGACCGTAACCCTCGCTATCGCGGGTCTTATCGGCGGTTTGTACGACTTTGCAGTATCGTCGTTTGGTGCATGGGCCGAGAATATCTCAACCAAGATGACTGCTTGGGGTACAGCCGTAGCAGATAAGTTCAAGGTTGAGCTCTCGATGAACACCGGCGCAACACTGCTCGGTTTGGGCTATATCATCGGATTGAAATATGCCGTTATCATCACCGCAGGTTCGTGCCTTGTATGGTTCGTAATCGTGCCACTCGTAGGCTATGCTTCAGCCGAGGCTGCGTCAATGAGCGCAATGCAGCTCTTCCAGGCGTATGGTCGTCCTATCGGTATCGGCGGTATAGCAATGGCTGGTTTGATCGGCATTATCAAGCAGTCGGGCATTATCAAGCAGGCTGTAGGCTTGGCAGTTAAGGAGCTTGGCGGCAAGAAGTCGGAGGGCGCAACCGAGCGTACACAGCGCGATATCTCGATGAAGGTTATCCTCTCGGTTATTATCGCTGTGCTGATCGCTACTGTAGCATTCTTCCAGTTTGGTATCTTGGGCAACTGGTTCCACACTATCGTGGCATTGCTTATCGTATTCGTAATCGCATTTTTGTTCACTACCGTAGCGGCTAACGCAATCGCAATCGTAGGTACAAACCCTGTATCGGGTATGACCTTGATGACTCTTATCTTGTCGTCATTGGTACTCGTTTCGATTGGCCTCAATGGCAAGGAGGGTATGACTGCTGCGTTGATTATCGGTGGTGTGGTTTGTACCGCACTCTCGATGGCGGGCGGTTTCATCACCGACCTCAAGATTGGCTATTGGCTCGGTACAACCCCACGCACTCAGGAGAAGTGGAAGTTCCTCGGAACATTCGTATCGGCAGCCACCGTAGCTGGTGTGATGATTATCTTGAATAAGACCTATGGTTTTGTAGGCGAGAACGCCTTGACTGCTCCTCAGGCGAATGCTATGGCGGCAGTTATCAAGCCGTTGATGGAGGGTGGCGAGACTCCTTGGATTCTCTACTTCGCAGGTGCAGTTTTGGCACTCGTATTGAATTGGATTGGTGTTCCGGCATTGGCATTCTCACTCGGTATGTTTATCCCTATGTCGTTGAACTTGCCACTCGTAGTTGGTGGTGCTATCGCTTGGTTCGTATCGAACCGTTCGAAGGACGAGGCGTTGAACAAGGCTCGTTTCGACCGCGGAACACTCCTCGCATCGGGCTTTATCGCAGGTGGTGCGTTGATGGGCGTTGTAGCGGCTGTTTTGAAGTTCGTAGGCGTAGATTTCTACATGGCAGATTGGGCAGCATCTAACTCGGCCGAGTGGCTCGCCTTGGCAATGTATATCGCCTTAGCAATCTACTTCACTATTCACACATTAAAAGCAAAAAAGGAGGAAGAATAAACGGAAAACTAAAAAAGCCAATGGCTAATGTCTAAAAGCAAATAGAAAAAACTTTACACTAATTCAAAAATCGGAGGTGATTGAGGAAATTTTGTGCTAAACGAGGGAACGAAAGCGCAGCATACTAATGCGTATGTGAGCATTTCGTTATCCGAAGAGCAGTGCAAAATTTACCAATCAGAACGATTTTCAAACAACGGAGATATGGAGTTGAAGGATAGATTTTTAAAATATGTCGCTATCGACACGCAGAGCGATGAGAATAGCGAAACTTTCCCTTCGTCAGCGAAGGAGTGGGACTTATTAAACCTCTTGGTGGAGGAAATGAAGGCTCTCGGCTTGGAAGATGTTTCGATTGACAAGTACGGCTACGCTATGGGTACTATTCCTGCTACAAAGGGTAAGGAGAATGCACCCGTTATCGGTTTCCTCGCGCATGTGGACACATCGCCCGATATAAGTGGAAAGAATGTCCGCCCACGCATCATCGAGGAGTATGACGGCAAGGATATCGTCTTGAACCCGTCGCTCACAATGAAGGTTGCGGAGTTCCCTGAGTTGAGCCGCTTCGTAGGTCACACCCTTATTCACACCGACGGCACTACCCTTCTCGGAGCAGACGACAAGGCAGGCGTTGCGGAGATTATGACCGCAGCCGAGTACCTTATGGCGCACCCCGAGATTGAGCACGGCAAGATTCGCATCGGCTTCACGCCCGACGAGGAGATTGGTCGTGGCGTAGATTTCTTCGATGTTAAGGCCTTTGGTGCAGACTTCGCCTACACAATGGATGGCGGCTACGAGGGCGAGTTGGAGTACGAGAACTTCAATGCAGCATCGGCTAAAGTCGCAATTCAGGGTCGCAATGTACACCCTGGCTACGCGAAGAATAAGATGATTAACGCCATCGAGGTGGCTTGCGAGTTGAACTCGATGATTCCAGCGACTCAGCGCCCTGAGTACACCGAGGGTTACGAGGGTTTCTACCACTGCGTAGGTTTCAACGGCACAGTCGAGGAGGCTTCGGTATCGTACATCATCCGCGACCACGACTTCGACAAGTTCGAGGCTAAGAAGGTATGGATGTGGGATATCGTAGGTATGCTCAACAAAAAGTATGGCGGTGCCCTCACACTCACAATCAAGGATCAGTATTACAACATGCGCAAGCAGGTGGAGCCACATCCACAGGTTATCGAGTTGGCAAAGGAGGCGATGTACGAGGCTGATGTAACGCCTATCGTGCGCCCTATTCGCGGTGGTACCGACGGTGCACGCCTCTCGTTTATGGGCTTGCCTTGTCCGAACATCTTTGCCGGAGGTATGAACTTCCACGGCAAGTTCGAGTATTGCTCTTTGAACTCGATGGAGAAGGCCGTGAAGGTTATTATCAACCTTTGCAAGCTCTGGGCAAAGTAGAGTTTCAAACGAAAAATAATTGCCGAGCGGATTTCTCTGCTCGGCAATTATTTTTGTGGCATAGAAGGGCATTCGTTCGCTTTGCTCACTTAATGGCATTTAATGACAGCGCACTCTAAGAGAGTGCTTAATGATAGGCGCATTTGTCATTCAGCGAGTACAAGCGAGCGAATGTCATTAGTTGCCATTCAGCGACCAGCGGGAGCGCATGCCATTTTACCTACGCCTCCTACAAATAATCGCCTCGCAGTTAGTTCTGCGAGGCGATATTGCTTTGTATTATTCTTGTTTTTCTAATCTGTCATCTAAAAGTTGATAAATTGCTGTTGCTTTACGAGAAATATTAGTATATACTTTTACCGTAAAGTATGTTAGAAACCCTAAGATGACTGTTATTGCACTTCCAGCCAAAAAATATAAGAATATCAACCAATTATACCCAAACAATTCATTAGCAACAACAATACCTGCAATAAATATGATAACGGCACCTATTATAAATAAAATAAGCCAAACCTTAGCAAATGTCATAATATAACCTTCGCCATTATCTTCTAAACTCTTTTTGTGTACAACATTTTCGTTTTCTATAATAGACTCCAAGGTTTCTTGTTCATCACATTGTTGTTTTGCGAGCTCATCTGTCTTTTTTTCCTGAGCAAGCTTGTAAATAATAAAACAAAAAACAGCAATAATTGCAACAATAATTATCTCCATAATTAATTTTTCAGGTTTGCCCACCAGCCCCGAATGTGCGGTTAATATAAAAAAGAAAGTGTGAGGCTGTTCGTTTATCCGA
>JAFZDR010000216.1 GCA_017561105.1 Alistipes sp.
GCGCAAGCACTTCAAGGCTGAGGAGATTCGCGAAATGCTCTATGCTGCCGAGAATGTTACACCGATTGATAGCTATATGAAGGGCTCTAAGTATTTCTGCCGTTATGTAGCCGATATTAGCGATATTCAGCCTAATACATTGTCGCTCGTTCCGTTCAAGGGCCAGATGGGTACCGGTCAGGTCAATGCAGCTAAGTTCTTGGCGGCTATTGGTGGTGAGGGCGCAGGTGTAGCTATGCATTTCCCAAATGTATTGGTTAAGGTTGGCGGTGTTGCGGCCTATGCCCCTGCAATGTACTTTGTAGATGGCGAGAACTTGACCTATGAGGTTACTATTGCCGACGCTTCGGTGGCAACATCTGCACAGAAAGATGGAAAGATTGTATTCTCGGGCTTGAAGAGCGGTGCTACAACAGCTTCGATTACTGCAAGCAATGGCGAGAAGCACTCGTTTAATATAACTGTTCGTAAGTCGGACGGTTGGTTGTAATATGAAGCGAATCCTCTTGGCTGTTGCACTTTGTGCGGTGCACTTCGCATCAGCACAGATACGCATCATTCCGCAGGATGTGGTGCGTAAGGCGGCAGATATAGAGGTGGCGGATAACTCATTGCAGTTTTGCCCAAGCAGTGTCGATTTTGGCACTATCGACGAGATGTCGGGCGTGTGGCAGGGTGGTGTAAAGCTCCGGAATTTGGGCGCAGATACCCTTGTTGTTACGCAGGTTAAGACAACTTGCGGATGCCTGAAGGCGGAACCTGCGAAACGACTCCTCGCACCTAAAGAGGAGCTCCGTGTTGAGTTGAAATACTATCCTCGCGGACACGCAGGGCGAGTAAAACAGCGCGTTCTTGTATATACAAATCGCTCGAGCGAAAAACCTTCGGCGGTGTTAAATCTGACGGGCATGGTAACGGCTTCGCAGGATAGAAGCGACGACTACCCATACACCCGCGGAGTGCTGCGCCTACGACAGGAGCAGGTGTCGTTTAACGGCCGTGAGCGTCAGGTACAACGCATCGCGTGTATGAATGGCGGTTCGACTCTGCTTAAACCGACTGTGGACGGACACTTTCTGCCAAAGGGGGTGCGCGTAAAATTCGAGCCTGCGCAACTTGCACCAAAGCAGGAGGGCGATATTGTGGTGGAGTACCTTCCGCAGGGCGAAGGCGTAGAGCTGAAACGCTCGGTCTACATAAACGGACTTGGCATTGCTCCGCGCGAGAGTGCAATAGAGATAGTTATCGGAAAATAAGAAAAAGAGATAAAAAGAGATGAAAAAAATCGTTAATTTAGCAGTGGCGATTATCGCTATGGTTGTTATGGCTGGGTGTACAGAGCCCAATGAAAGCGGAATACAGTTCCTCGATGTTACCCCAAATAACATCAAGGGAGTGTGGCGTATGGAGAGCTACGACAATGGCGTAAAACTCGCCGAGGGCAGCTACTACTACATTGTATTCGATCGTGCCGATCGTACATTTGTGAGCTACGACAACCTCGAGAGCATGGAGTTACACCGCAGAAGCGGCCGCTATGACATCGTTACCGATGGTGCAGCCGTAATCTTTGGCGATTACGACTTTGGCCTTGGCGTAAGTGATTGGGAGCATCGCTACTATGTGCGCAACCTCACCGCCAACAGCATGGTGTGGGTGGCTACCGACGATGAGAGTATCGTTACCGTATATGTACGCGACGAGTTGCCGGAGTGGATTCCGACCGAGGAGGAGAAGTAAAATAAGCAAATATAAAACAGAACTACTATGAAAAGATTCTTAGTGCTTTGCATGGCGTTGTGCGCAGCATTTGCTTCGCAGGCTGCCGAGTTTCTTTATGGCCCCTATGTTCAGGCTTTGACCGAGGATTCGGCCTATATCGTATGGATTACCGATAAGGCAACATACGGTTGGGTTGAGGTTAAGGGCGACGGTGAGAAGGGTGCGGTGAAATATACCGAGAGCCACCTCGGCTTGATGCACAACCGCCGCGTACACCGTGTACCTGTCAAGAACTTGAAGGCGGGTACAACCTACGAGTACAAGGTATTCTCGCAGGAGGAGAAGAACGGTAAGATGGATCGCCCTATCTCGTTGGCTACCAATGCTCACGGCAAGAAATTGACTTTCCGCACCAACGACCGTACCAAGAGTGAGATATCGTTCGTTATGGTTACCGATATCCACTATAACCATGTAGGTTCGCACCACTCGTATGTGGAGGGATACTTCGAGAACTTTATCACCCCAGAGGTCCTTGCGGGTAAGGACTTTATCGCATTCAATGGCGATATGGTAACGCAGATGTCGAGCGAGAAGAGCCACTTCGAGAAGTTGTTTACTTCGCTCCACAAACTTTTGGATACCCACAACACTCCGTTCTACTATGTTCGCGGTAACCACGAGTCACGCGGTAACTACGCACAAAAGTTTATGGAGCTCTATCCTACTTGGACGGGTATGCCATACTATATGTTCCGCCACGGTCCGGTATGCTTTATCGTGATTGACGGTGGCGAGGATAAGCCGGATAGCGATATCGAGTATTATGGTACAGCAGCCTTCGATCTCTATCGCGAGAATGAGGGTAAGTGGTTGCAGTCGGTTATCGAGAGCGAGGAGTTCCAAACCGCACCATATCGCGTAATCCTCTCGCATATTCCGTTGAACGACAACTCTTGGCATGGTGGTCGCCACGCGTGGAAGCACCTCTGCCAGCGTTGCGAGGATAAGGGTATCAACCTTATGATTGCGGGACATACTCACCGCTACAGATTTAACGAGTGCGGCGTTCATAACCGAACATTCCCAACACTCGAGTTCTCGCCAAGACACTACCTCGATGTTACTGCAAACAGCGAGAGTCTGACCATCCTCGTAAAGAATGGCAAGGGCGAGGTTGTAAATACATATACCTACAAACCAAATACGAAATAGGTGTAGTAAATTTATGATTTAGAGGGGTGATGCATAGGTGTTGCCCCTCTTATTTTGCCTTTTTTGGAGCGATTTCGTAGGAGTAGTACCTTTTCTGTTGTAGAAAATCGCCGATTCGTTGAAAAAATTTTTTTGTAAAATTTTGAAAATATATATTTGCCACCGATTTTTAGGAGTGTACCTATACCACAGGTATAAATGAGCAAACAAGTTAAACAAAAATATAAAAGATGAAAAGAATTTACGAGCAGCCACAGATCGAGATGTATGAGGTGGCAAGCGAGATGGGCTTTGTCCAGAGTGGTTTTGATGCCGGATTTATTGTTCCGGGTGGTGATAACAATGGTGGCGAGGACGATTGGGCTTAGTACCGTTGAGTGTTAATGATTTAACTTTTGAAGAGATTATGAAGAAGATTTTCGCATATATTTTGGCGGTAGCAGCTTTCGTTAGCTGTTCTACCGATATCAAGGATGTTGTCACTCCGACAACAACCCTCACAGCTCCAATGGAGATCTCGGTTGCAGAGAGCCGTGTTTTCGACGCTGATTTGAATTGGTCGTGGGAGGCATCGGATATGATCTTGGCTTACCAGAAGGCTGGTAGCAGCGATCTCAATATGTTGACTCTCAACGAGACAGGTAACTTCTATAACGCAGCATTCAAGTATGCAACCGATGAGCCTGCAGAGTTCCACTTCCTCTATGTGACTGCAATCTCGGAGCGTGGTTTGACTGTTGAGCAGACCGGTAAGTGGTCGCCGGTTCTCTATGGTGTTGCTGAGAACGCTACTATCTCGAACATCGGTACCGGAGAGATGAACTACCTCTCGTCGGCATTCGAGATTCGTGTATGGAAGGGTGGCCGTACAGAGCGCAAGAATATCACTAAGGCTGTTATTACTTCGACTGCAGACTTCATTCCGGCTTGGGATTTGGAGACTTACACTCAGAGCCTTGAGGGTAAGGAGTTGTCACTCGATTTGAACGGCGACACTGCAATCTTCAACCTCGGTGAGGGCGATTTCGCATTCACTTTGACCTTGACCGGTGACGAGGGTAAGACCTTGTCGTGGGAGCTCCCTGCAAAGAACTTCGTTGCAGGCAAGCGTACCGTTCTCAATGTTGAGTGGGAGTCTGAGGCTGTTGAGGTTGTTGAGGCTTCGGTTACCTCTTGGTATGAGGATTATGCAACTAACAATGGCACAGCACTCGAGGGTGGCGCAATCTATGTTACTGCAGTTGGTGGTACTCCTGTAGTTACTGTTGATGGCGTTGAGATGGCTGTTGTTGACGGCAAGGTTTCGGGTGTTGCATCGGGCACACACAATGTTGTTGTAACAATCAATGGCCAGGAGTTGGTAAATCGTTCGATTGTTGTAACTTCAATCCCTACAGTTAACGCAACAGTTCGTACTTCGTACTCGAGCAATGGTGCAGTATCTAAGTCTAACAGCATCGACGGTAAGGAGTTGCAGTTGACTGCAACATTGAGCGACTCGGCTATTCCAAGCAACCTTATTTCTTCTTGCCAGGCTGTTTATGGCTCGAACACAGCTAACCTTACACTCGGCAGCACAAGCAAGCTCAGCGTTGCTGTAGGCGAGTACAACTGCTACGCTAAGGTTACCCTCGGCAATGGCTATACTACTACATCGGCAGCATACAAGACTCACGTTACAGGTCTCCCTTGCTCGTATGTATTCTACAACAACGGTGAGACTGATCTCGATGCTGCTAAGAGCGCAGGTTGGTCGTTCTCTAAGGATAATATGATGTCGGATCAGTTGGCGTTGTGGAATAATAGCGAAGCTATCGTTGTTGGATCGCCAAAGTTCCACGTTCCAGCTAATATCAGCACAACTACAACTTTGGGTCACCGTGTTTATAAGGCAGGCTTTACAAGCAGTAAGTATAGTGCATATGTTGGTGCATCGTCAAACCCTACAACCGCTGTAAAGACCAATACTTACACTATTTCAACTACTAATAATACTGGTGAGACTGCAAGTCTTAATACTCACAAGGGTAATGATACAGATGTAGTATTGACAAGCTCGGCTCCATATATTACTGTGACAGCAGAGACTGAGAGTTCAATCGTAGTTACTTATCACTACTTGCACACTATCAAGATTGAGTATCGCTAAACTTAAAAGATAGATATTATACACTCCGCCCCGCTTTTGAAAGTGGGGCGGAGGTTTTTTGGGGGGGGTAGGATTAGATAGGATTAGATAGGATTAGATAGGATTAGATACCCTTTCCTATAATCTCCTATTAAGCACCGTAGGTGCGCATCCCATCAAGTCCTATCAAGCCGACAAAGTCGGCGCATCCCATCAAATCCTAAAAAATCAAAAAAAATCCGTCAAAATTTGCCCAATACCCATAATAGCTTTA
>JAFZDR010000217.1 GCA_017561105.1 Alistipes sp.
ACCTCACACCAGAGGCAAAGGAGAAGTGCCAGTATTATCTCCGTCATACACTCGCTTACTACGCATCGTGGATGGACTATTGGCGTTTTATGGAGATTTTCAAGTCGGTAAATAATCCGCACTCCAATAAACTTTCCAAAGACGGTATGAGTCTCCCTGTTGATAAGGGAGGCAATCCTAAAGGACGCGTTCTGGGACATCTTCGCAATGCTCTTGCAGAGTTGGGCGATGGTAAATACAAGAGCTTGCCTGACTCGATTGTGCGTCAGAGACATGTGAATATGGTACATTACCTTCCGGATATGCACTGCCCTTCACATGTGGGCGGTTGGGCAAAGACCGTTTTCTCGCATTATGCCTATGTCAATGTATCGAATAATGGAAAACCTTTCCCATATCATAGTTTTTGGGACAGCGCACCTATGCGAGGTCGTAAAGGCTGGTCTATCGAGGAGTACGGCAAGCGAGTAGATAAGGTTTCGCGCAAGCAAGCTAAGGTTTGGACAAGTGGTACCCTCACCGATTGGGGGCGTGATATTGCCAGGGGAGGACATCGTGGTCGAGAGTTGTTGCCAAAAGATTCAGATATTGCACACTTGACACCTGAGCAGAACGAGGCAATTATGGCATTGGCTGACGAGATGGCAATGATGGCCGCATATCGTTTGGCATTTGTATTAAATACCATCTTCTCGGATGGAAATATTCCAGTTAAATAGAGGGAGCGGAATTATGAAAAAGATATTTCTACTTGTAGCATTTGCGCTCACCGTATCGGTAGCAGGTGCATGGACAAAGAGTATTGACGAAGCTGTTGTTATAGTTGCAAACGAGCACCTTACACCAACAGCAAAGAGTGTTGTAAAAAAGTATTTGGGTAAGAGTTTCGACGACGATGTTCAGTACCTATACACAATTGAACGAGAAAAGGCAAAGCAGTCGAGCAAGAAGGCGCGTCAGGCTGCCGGCGAGATTCACCTTGTACATCTTGATAACAACTGCCAGCCTAAGGATGTAAAGGGAAAGGATGCTCTCAAGGCTACTGAGGCTGCGTTGGTTGTTATTCGCAACCGCAAGGCTCACTCTAAGGCAGAGGTTACCGAGGCTTTGCGCACCGTTATTACCTTGATGTGCGATATGCACGACTTGTCGAAGGCTCGCATCGATGGTATTCCGCACTCTATGCATAACTTTACCTATCAGACTCCTGCAGGTGAGTATGGCGAGAAGAAGAATCAACTCTCGAAGAAGCTCAAGTGGTCGGCGACTTGGGGACAGTTTGATGGCGGATTTACGCATTTTACGCCTAACTATTGGGCAATGGACCTTCGTGCATATATTGGCAACAAGTATGAGGATTACGCGAAGGGCTCACTTCGTGAGTGGGTTGTGGATAATGGTAAGTTGTCGGCTCATTACTATGGTATCTTCAAGCCGAAGTCGGTTGTTTCATATTGGGATCGCAAGTGGGCGTTGCCTGTATCGTACGATATGGTGGCTAAAGCAAGCTGCCGCTTGGCAGCTCTCTTAAACGAGACCATAAAGTAAATTTATACCTACTAAAAATTATGAAAAAACTAACCATTTTAATTGTTGCTCTCGTTTCGCTATTTGGCATTCAGAGTGCAAAGGCGTGGAATGGCTTTGGTCACTCTTGCGCAGCCTATATCGCCGAGCAGCACCTCACCCCTGAGGCGAAGGCGAAGTGCGAGCATTACCTTCAGCACTCGTTCGTATTCTACGCATCGTGGATGGACCAGTGGCGCTATATTAAGCCATATGAGGAGACCAGCAGCTGGCATGTAATCTATGTCGATGAGGATTGGAAGCTCGACACCTCGAAGCAGAAGTATGCCGAGTATCAGACCGAGCGTATTTGGAAGGAGTTGAAGGACTACAAAAACTTGCCTGATTCGCTTGTGCGTCAGAATCTTATCTATCTGATTCACATGGTGCCCGACTACCACTGCCCGGTACACACCTTCTTCCGCAAGGGCACTCATACCGAGCGCAAATACTCGCTCCTGACCAAGGGTAAGAAGTTCTCGTTGCACACCTTCTGGGATGCATCGCCGGGCTTCAAGCGTAAGAATTGGACTATGCAGCGCTACTGCAAGGAGGTCGATGTGATCTCTCCTAAGTTGGCAAAGAAGTATCAGAAGGGTACCCCTATAAAGTGGGCAAACGATGCGTTGAAGCAGGCACATCGAGTATATCCGATAACCCCTGCCAACACCGAAACAACCAAGTTGTCGAAGGAGCAGACGGCTCAGATTCATAAGCTAACCGACGAGATGATTCTCAAGGGCGCATATCGCTTGGCTCACATTATCAACGATGTTTTCAAAGAGTAATAAGGAGGGCGAAACTATGAAGAGATTATTTTTGATTGTAGCCTTGATTGCGTCGGTTTTCACCGCTCAGGCTTGGACAAAGATTGTTAATGGAGCATCGCACCTGATTGCTCGCAAATATATGACTCAGCAGGCTATTGCCGAGTACGACCGCATCGCATCGTTGAAGGTGGAGTACAAGTGGACACCTATCAAGAACGATAAGGTGGCACTCGACGCAAATCTTCAGGCTGTTGCGGCCGACGAGAAGGATATCGTTGTTCGCATCGAGAAGGCATTGGATGTTCTTCGCAATCGCAAGAACCATAGCGAGTTGGAGCAGTATGGAGCATTGGTGACATTGCAGAATTTGGTGCCAAATTTCCACAATGTTGCCCGCATCAGCATCGAGGGCATCGACCACTCGCAGCAGGATTTCGAGTTTACCTGGACAGCAGGTAAGGAGGGCTCGAAGAAGTACGAGAAGCGCGGCACATTGACTTGGTCACGTTTCTGGACAAATAACTTCTGTTTCTGGCATCAAGGCTGGGACTCGGAGTATTATGCCTATGATATCGACCTCCGCTTCGGTAAGCAGCGCGAGCAGATGCAACAGGGCGACCTCCGCACCTGGGCTCACGAGATGGGTGAGATGGCTAAGCCTCTCTACGAGAAGTGGCAGCCTGGTTGCACAATGAACAACGAGCATCGCCTTATTTATGAGGATATTCACTTGAGCAATGTTGCTCGTGCTGGATATCGCTTGGCGGTACTTTTGAATGATGTATTAAAGTAAAATGCATATGAAAAAGATTATTGTTACACTCCTGGCGGCTGTAATGGCGTTGTGCGGAGTGAACAAGGCAATGGCCTGGGGAACTGTAGGCCACAATGTTGCTGCATATATTGCGGAGCAGCATCTTACACCTGAAGCTAAGGAGAAGTGTCGCCACTATCTCCATCATACTCTTCCTTACTATGCTATGTGGATGGATTGTTGGCGTGGTGTTAAGGAGTTCGAGGCCGTGAACAACGGACACTCATTGAAAACAACTGAAGATGGTCGCAAGATTAGTTGGGAGGCTATCCCATCATCGACTATGGGTTCTGCAATTTCGACTCCTCCGGGACGAGCTATGGGACACCTCCTCAACGCACTCAACGAGCTGGGAAATGGTAACTATAAGAATTTGCCCGATTCGCTTGTGCGTCAGCGACTTATCAATATGATTCACTATGTTGCCGACATGCATTGTCCTTCGCACTGCGGATTTCCGGAGCGTATCTATTTACCAGCGTCCAAGTATAATCTTAAACGCAACGGAAAGTTTGCCAATTTCCACTCTTTCTGGGATGGCTCAATAGGTGCATGGCGCAAAGGTTGGACATTGAAAAAGTATGTTGAGAAGATTGATAATGTATCGCCAAACGAGTCGAAAAAGTGGCAGAAAGGCCTCGAACAGAAAGATCTCCAAAAGGGTATCGACAGCTGGGGTAAGGGTATAATTGCGCGTGCTCATCGCGCCTATGCCATTCTTCCGGAGGGTACCGATTTGGCTAAACTAACAAAGGAGCAGAAGGCACAGGTGCACGAATTGGCAGATGAGTCTATACTTATTGGCGGTTATCGCTTGGCTTATGTGTTGAATACAATTTTTAAGGAGTAGAGTGGTATGAAAAAGATGTTTTTATTGGTGGCATTTGCCTTGACCGTGTCGGTGGCAAGTGCATGGCATAAGAACTGTAATGCGGGTGTTGTAGCTTTGGCTGTGAAGCACTTGACTCCTGAGACTAAGAGTGTCGTAGACAAGCATTTGGGCACAGCTTACGAGGATGATTGTGGCTATATATATGTCCTTGAGCGCAAGAAGGAGGCATTCTTTACAAAGGAGGTACACTACCTCCATCTTGATAGAAACTTTCAGCCAT
>JAFZDR010000027.1 GCA_017561105.1 Alistipes sp.
GCACCTCTTCTTGCAGAATTGCAGGTATTGACAGACAGCAGCGTCTGCGAAACTATCAACTACGACAATTTCACCGTCAAGTCATCAAATCTCAAAGAAATTGAGAACTACAAGAAGATGGCAATCTACACCGTTGCCACCAAATATAATGCAGACACTATGGTTGGCGCACTTGCAAATGTAGATACAACCCCTGAGGGAAAGTTGACAATCACCGTAACAGGCTACCCTGCTCGTTATGTCAAGTTCCGCACAATGGAAGAGAAGGACACATGGATTACAAATTTCGACAAAGTTGGAAAGAAGAGCGAGAAGCAGTCAATAAAGGTTGATGGACTTGTAAATGTATCAAAGTAATGAAACGAATATTTCTTATATGTGCAACTTTGCTCATTGCAAACTGCACCATGGCGCAGATTATCACAATGCGCAGCATAACAAAGCTTAATCTGCAACAAACCTTCGAAAGACCTAAGGGTTACGATCAGTATGTAAACCTTGCATACAACGCCAATCAAGTATCCAGCACCTTTGGTGTAAACTATATTGGCGGTTATCGTTTTAACAACACTTTCTTCCTGGGTCTTGGAACCGGAGTAGATTTCGCGCTACTCGACAAACGACATTATTCAGATATAGGTTGGGCTAAGCCTACAACTGTAAACATACCCGTATATCTGAATTTTAGAACAAATTTCACAAAGCGCGTATGGTCGCCATACATCTCACTCTCTGCAGGAGCGAGAATATCTCCGGCTACACTAACAGACGAGACTTTAGGATACTCCTACAATCAGAGCGGCGTATTAGCTAATTTATCGGTAGGAGTAGAGCATAAACTTAGAAATAAGTCGTCGTTATATTTCGGCATTGGTTACCAACTTGAGAGTTATCTTTATACTCAAGGCTACGAAACTTATAACGAGATACGCCTCGAGTTCAGCAACCGTTTAGCTCACGGATTCAATATACACATAGGAGTTTCATTCTAAGACAAGCTAAAAAAAGCGATGAAAAATTCATCGCTTTTTTAGTCCGTGCTCTTCGGCAAGTCGCTCCATCATTGCGTGGGCGGCATCATATTCATTTGGTATCTCACCATCGAGAATTGCATTTTTTATAGCCTCCTTAATCTCGCCGAGAATTGCGCAAGGAGCAATATCATACTCGCGCATAATGGTATCGCCATTGATTGGCGGCTGGAAGTTGCGAATGCGGTCGCGCTCCTCCAAATCGCGCATCTTCTCGCGCACAAGCTCGAAGTTTGCCAAAAAGCGCTTAACCTTGCTCTCGATACCCGAGGTGATATCCGCCTCGCAGAGAGTCATCAACTTCTCGACATCGTCACCCGCCTCGAAGAGGAGGCGACGCACAGCCGAATCGGTAACCAGATCCTCAGCCAGAATAATCGGGCGAAGGTGCAGGAACACAAGCTTCTGCACAAACTTCATCGGCTCGCCAAGCGGCAGCTTCAAACGACGGAAGATAGGTTGCACCATCTTCGATCCAAGCACCTCGTGACCATGGAACGACCAACCGATGCGACGATCATAAGATTTACACTTCGGCTTGGCGATATCGTGCATGACAGCCGCCCAGCGAAGCCACAAATCGTCGCTCTTATGCGCTACATTATCAAGCACCTTGAGCGTATGCTTAAAGTTATCCTTGTGGGCATGATTTCCCCTGCGTTCAACACCGCATAGGGCGTGCATTTCGGGGAATATAATCTCCAACAGACCTGTCAATTCGAGCAACTCAAAGCCAATCGAAGGCACAGGCGATGCGACAATCTTATTCAACTCGGTAATGATGCGCTCCTGCGACACGATTTTGATGCGCTCGCGGTTTCGCTTCATGGCCTCAAAGGTTTCGTCGGCCAACTCAAAGCCGAGTTGCGAAGCAAAACGAATACCGCGCATCATACGCAACGGATCATCCGAGAAGGTTATATCGGGGTCGCACGGAGTACAGATAATGCAATCTTCGAGGTCGCACATTCCATCAAACGGATCGACCAGCTGACCAAAGGTCTCGCCATTGAGCGACCACGCCATAGCATTTATGGTAAAGTCGCGACGACGCTGATCATCTTCGATAGTTCCATCCTCAACATGCGGTTTGCGCGAATCGGGCGAATAGGACTCCTTACGAGCACCCACAAACTCCACCTCGTAGCCATCGGCGTGGAGCATTGCCGTACCGAAGGTTTTAAAAACGGACACTTTGGTCTTCAACTCCTTACCAAGCGCCTCGGCAATCTCGATACCACTACCCACAACCACCACATCGATATCGGTACAAGGGCGATGGAGGTAGTAGTCGCGAACATAACCGCCCACGACATAGGCCTCGACACCTCGCTCATCGACAAGGCGCGAAATTCGTTTGAATATAGGTAACTGCAATGGGTTGTTCATCTCTCGTCTTTCGTCTTTCGTCTTTCGTCTTTCGTCTTACTTAAGGCATCGGCGATAGAGCTGCACGGTATTTTCCAGGCCGTAGTAGAGGGCATCACTGATAAGCGCATGACCAATCGAAACCTCA
>JAFZDR010000218.1 GCA_017561105.1 Alistipes sp.
CTTACCCATAACATCGTGACCGTTACCGATAGCTGCGATACCGTTAGCACAAACCTTACCCTGGTAGATTGCAGCAGCGAGGTTTACGATACCTACGAGCAAACCTGCACCAAATACTGCAGCTGCCTGGAACATAGAGATCTCTGCAGTGAGAAGGCCCTGTACCATAAAGAAACATACGAAGCCGTAAAGACCCTGCGAACCTGGGAGCGCCGAGAGAATCATGTAGCTACCGAAAGCGCCACCATTCTTCTTCATTGCACCAACTGCGGTCTGACCGCAAATTGCTGTACCTACTGCCGAAGCGATACCTGCCAAACCTACCATAAGTGCTACACCTACATAGGCCAAAATCAAAGCTGAATTCATAATTGTAATGTGTTTTAATTAGTTATTAAATTTGTTTGTTGTTATTCTTTTGTAAGTGGTTCGAATGAGCGAGTTGTCATCTCGAAGCCTGCATTTTTATAAAACTCCACGAAGGTCAAACGCATTGGATGTACGAATGACGAAATCGCAGACATAAAGAGGTTGATACCGTGTCCTACGAGCAAAATTGCGGTAGCACCCAAGATTTGGAAGATAGTGCCTACGCCAAACTGCTCGATACCGGCATCAAGACCTGTAAGACCCATAGCGAGTGAGTTGAATACCTGTGCCAACACACCGCCCGACAAACCGATAGCGAAGAGTCGGATATACGAAAGCACATCGCTCAACAAGCCCGTTACATTATTATAGGTATCCCACAATCCCGAAGCGGCATTCTTAACAAAGCCATAGAGGAAGATATACTCCTTAGGTTTGCGTGTCATATCGTTCATGAAGAGCATCAACACCGCACCTACGCCCATAGCGGCATAGAACGCCGGTGAAGATGTGGTAAATCCGGGAATTACCCAGCTCTCATCGAGCATCTGCAAACCACCTGCAAGGCAGCCCGACAAGAGCACGATAAACCAACCGAGCTTTGCAAAGACGGTGGTAATACCGAAGTGGCGAGCCTTAAAGACGATGTCGAGCAACATACCCAACAAAATCTGGAACACTCCGAGTGCCAACGCCCAAGTGAAGAACTTGCCCTGGAAGTCGAGGAACGGAATAGGACAATCTGCCATATTCTCGTAGCCCATCAAAGCAGGGATGCTCATTCCGAACAACGAGCCGGTATACAAACCGAACAATGTTGTAGCACCACCGCACACCATTGTGAGGTATGCAGCCTGACGCATCTTCGGAGCCTTCAACGCCAACACAAGACCGAGTGCAAAGATAATTGCACCATAGCCCGCATCGTTCAAACAGATTGCGAAGAAGAGCATGTAGAACGGAGCGAAGAACGGCGTCATATCCAAGGTACCGTACTTTGGAAGAGCGTACAAGCCACCAATCATCTCGAACAGACGCGCAAAACGGTTGTTCTTCAACTTAACCGGTGTCTCATCCTCCTCGGTCGGATTCTCCTTAATATAGACAACATTCGGGTAGTCGTTCAATACGGCATCGACCTGAGCCGAAGTCTCCTTCTCTGCCCAGCCCTCCATTACGAGCAACATGCCCTCGGCGGCCTTGTCTGCAGTAGCCTCGATGCGTACATCCTGCATCTGGCACTTCAAGGTCGAGAGTTCCTTCTCAATCTCGGCACGAGCATCTGCCACTGCGCTAATCACAGCATTCTGCTCGGCAATAACTGCATCATTCTTCAAGATAAGAGCCTTAATCTCCGCATTGTTCATTGTCGGTGCCTTCTGCTCCTGAGCGTCGATTGCGATCTCCTCCTTGCCATTGCCGATAACGACAAAGCGAACTATCGAGTCATCCTCGCCTACAACGGCGAGATTGAGGTTTGCACCCCACTCCTCGGCACTCTTCTCGAAGGTTGCACGCTGCGCGGTAAAGTAACGAAGCACCACACCGTTGTCAGCCAACTTAGCGAGTGTCGCGCAATCGAAATCGCCCCAAGCAATCCACTCGTCGAGCAACTTCTCCAAGCGAGCGTTCTCAGCCTTTGCGGCAGCGATAGCCGACTGAGCCGAGAGATATGCAGCGAATGCCTTGCCCTGCTCGAGTGTTGCACCCGACACATACTCCTCGCTCTGAGCAAACTGCTCGAGTGCAGCGAGGGCCTTGGTGCGGCTCTCGATAGCGGTTACAAGCTCTCTATCAGCCTCGGTTGGTTCCCAACCCGAGGTTGTGATATCGACCATACCCAGCTCACGCAAACGCTCGATAAAACGCTCGCGCTCTGCCGAGAAGAGTACGATATTGTATTTCATCATCTTTACAATCATCTCTCTCCGCCCTCCTTTGCGGCAGCCTGCTGGCGAGTTTTGACGATTTTCTGTGCCGATTTGGAGAGGTTCTCCTCGTCCTCCATAAATCGCTTAATCTTTCGTATAGCGTCCTCATATCCAGGTATCTGTACCTTCTCATAGAGGTTCACTTTCTGAGTAGTCTTTCGGCGTGCATAGTCCAAAAGTGCAGTCTTGCGGTTATAGACCTCGAACTCGATGCCCAAGGTTGCAATCTTGCGCAAGAGTTCTACGCCATCGCTGTACCACGCAGGCGAAGTGAAGAGGTCGAATGGTTTAACCTCGAACTGCACCTCATTGAGTACAGGAATACGAACTCCCGCAATCTTCTGGGTTGTTAAATCAACATCTGCAACGCGAACAAGGGTACAATCAAACTCTCCCCACAGAGCCACCATATAGTCGTACTCGGCCATCAAGGCATCGAGACGCTCGCGGTACTCCGCTGCGGAGTCCTTCGCACGCTTAACCTCGGAGCGCAAGGCCGACTCCTTACTCTTAATGGTAGGGAGTGCCTTCTGGCGCATTTTCAGCTGTTTGCCGAGTTCGCCGAGCGAAGTCTTGTTATATTGAAATTTGATTGCCATCGCTTAATTATGCTTTCCAATATTTCTCGATAAGTTCTGCCTTGATAGCAACCTCCTCCTTCGAGAAATACTCTGCGAAGAGTGTCCAAGCTGTATCAAGCATCTCGGTAATGTCGATATTCACATCGATAGCGAGCAACTTCTCCGAGTAAGCCTTAGCAAACTTCAAAGCACGCTCGTCGTACTCCGACAAATCGAAACCGTTCTCCAACTTAGTCTTTGCATTAGCAGCATCGGCATATAAACGCACGCAGGCATTCATCACCTGAGGATGATCCTCGCGAGTCTTCTTACCGATAACGAGCTGCTTCAAACGCGACAACGAACGGAATGGGTCGATGATAACCTTACCTGTATCAGAGTCGTTACGCAAGAAGAGCTGACCCTCGGTGATATAACCGGTGTTATCCGGAATAGCGTGGGTAATATCGCCACCCGACAATGTTGTAACGGCGATGATGGTGATCGAACCACCGTTAGGCAACTGTACGGCCTTCTCGTAGATCTTTGCCAAATCCGAGTAGAGCGAACC
>JAFZDR010000219.1 GCA_017561105.1 Alistipes sp.
GGCATTTGGTAAATAATAATTATTTTATTGATTTTCTGCAAGTTAGATATGCGTAAATAGATGTATTATTGGTGCATTTTTGCCCTAAAAAAGTTGCACCGATGTGGGACTGATAGAATAGTATGCGAAGATTGAGAAGGAAAAAGGTGGATAAGTTCTCTTGATATCTCATTGTAGATTGCATTATTCGCGGTATGAGGCACATATAAAGGGGGTGAGAATATTGAAAAATAGTATCTTAATCCCTCTCTTTCCGCCAAGAGCAGTGATTTTTCACTGCTCTTTTTTTTGTTTTTAGTTAATACTGCCTGCGACCAAGTCGCAGGTATTTTTTGTTTGACGGTTGATTTTGTAAATGTATTCACCATATCGAACGGCTGCAGAAACCGAGAGGAGAGCAAGAAGTAATGGAATGGGCATTAAACCAAAGGTTTAGAGGATAAATTAAATAGCAGTAGCCAAGTTTATTTGAGCTACTGCTATTTGATTTATTATCGTAGTTGCGCAGCAATAATGACCATTACATAACTCGCAGACAACTCTCCCGAGGTGTAACAAGCTGAACGATTCTGCTCGGGGGTACGAAAAAAGAGAAGTTCTCGCGAACTTCTCTCGTACCCCCGAGCAGAATCGAACTGCTATCTAAGGTTTAGGAAACCTTCGTTCTATCCGTTGAACTACAGGGGCTTATTACAAGGGCTTATGTTAATTATTTTAACATAAATTGATAGATTTGACCCTTTCATCAGGCAAATATACGAATTTTTTGCATATCTTTGCGCACTCAATCTAAAGAAAGATATTTTTTATGAAGAAGATAGCACTTTTTACCCTCTTAGCGGCTGCCATTTTCACATCATGTGGCAGCAAGGATATTATCGAGGAGCGTTATTTGGCATCGGCAACTACCGATGTTGTGCTCTACTCTATTGACGAGAACGGCGTTGTTAGCGAGGCGCAGAGTATCGTGCGTGGTCGCAAGGTAAAGGCCAACTACGGCAAGGGCGTTAAAGTTGAGAAGCAGCGCTACTACCCTGTCGAGATTACTCGCAAGCAGCTCTTCTATGCGAAGGAGCAGTCGCTCGTAGATAACCACAAGAAGGTTGTTCAGGAGCGCAAGATGTGGGTACGCACTCCGGCGTCTATCATCACCGACCGCGAGACATCGCTCGTAGGTGGCTTGGCAGACAAGGGCACACAGATTGCCATTCTCGATTTCGACACCTTGCGTGCCGACGGTAGTGTAAATCGCTACAAGATCAAGCAGGGCGAGGTCGAGGGCTATCTCTTTGGCAAGTATCTTGTATTTAGCAAGGAGGAGGCTGTTAAGCGTTACAAGGCCGAGGAGTACGACAAGGTACACAAGGCTATCAAGAATCCGTTCGGTGGCGGCGAGGCTATCGGTTGCGACTTCTACCCTACCGAGCGCGTATCGTTCAAGAACAACAAGATGCCTGAGGCGTGCTACTCGCTCTACCTCAACATCTCGCCGGCAGTAATCGGCAACATCGAGAAGTATATCGACTTTGCAAAGCAGACCAAGATAAACACCTTCGTTATCGACATCAAGGATAACGAGTGTCCGGGGTACAAGGCCGAGGCTATGGCTAAATACTCGCCTACAAACCACCGCTATGCCGGCAAGAACAAGGAGACGATGTACAAGAAGGCTGTAAAGCGACTCCACGAGGAGGGCTTCTATGTGGTAGGTCGTATCACCTGCTTCAAGGATTCGCACCTTGTGAAGGATCATCCGGAGGTGGCTATCACCGAGATTGCAACCGGCAAGCCGTTCAAGCACAACAAGGCCTACTGGCCAAGCCCATACGACCGTAAAGTTTGGCAGTTCAATGTAGAGTTGGCAAAGGAGGCGGTACGCAAGTTCGGATTTAACGAGATTAACTTCGACTATGTGCGTTTCCCTGACCGTATGACCAAGGTTGAGAAGTTGATCAACTACCACAACAAGTACAACGAGTCGAAGGTGCAGGCTATTCAGCGATTTGTGCAGTATGCGTGCGACGAGATTCACGCTGTAGGCGCATATGTTTCGATTGATGTCTTTGGCGAGGCTGCAAACCCAGGCTACACAACTGCATACGGACAGTATTGGCCGGCTATTTCGAATATCTGCGATGCAATCTGCGGTATGCCTTACCCTGACCACTTCTCGAATGGTTACTACGGCATTAAGAAGCCTTGGAACCACCCATACGAGATCTTGAAGGCGTGGGGTGAGCGCGTACAGGCTCGTCAGGCTGTAACACCTACACCTGCAGCAGTGCGCACATGGATTCAGGCATACCCTGTAATGCGCCATGTCGATAGAAATGGTTTGCGCTACGACGCAGAGGATGTAGAGAAGGAGATTCGCGGTTTGTACGATGCTGGTTTGACCGGCGGTTACACCACTTGGCACTCGGGTTCGAACCTCACAAAGTATGAGGCTCAGAAGGGTGCATTCCGCATCGACTACCTCAAGGAGTGGAAAAAGAAGAATAACAAATAGTAGAGTATGAAGAGAATTTTATCTATCACGCTTGCGTTGTTTGCATTTGTTGCCGTATCGGCACAAGAGGCAGCAACTACCGGCAATCTCGAGGCTAAGGTTACGGAGCTTGAGACTCGCCTTGCAAAGAACGAGAAGCGTGCAGCAGCCTGGGAGAAGGCAAAACAGTATTTCAAGATTACCAGCTTCGTGCAGGGTATGTACGAGTGGGCAAACGACAAGAATAGCACAGACTTAACAGGTGTTTCTACCTTCTCGATTCGTCGTGCGCGTATGTCTATCACAGGCGACTTGTACAAGGGCAAGAAGGGAGCAGTGATCGATTACCGTTTCTACTTTGACCTTGCGCGTATTAAGAACAACAGCAACCCTAATCCGATTCTCGACATGTGGGTACGCTACCGACCTTTCAAGGAGTTCGGTATTCAGTTTGGACAATACAAGAACCCTGTAACATTCGAGGCAAGTATCTCGCCGTCTAAATATGAGTTTATCGACTACTCGTATGCGATATGCAACCTCGCAAAGATGGGTTCTGACGATGTTGCAGGATTGAATGTTACGGCTCGCGATATGGGCTTCCAGTTTATCGGAGGATTTATCCATCGCGACGGCTACAGCATCATCAACTACAATGTGGGTGTATTGAACGGTAACGGTCTTAACCTCAAGGATAACAACAAGAGCAAGGATGTATATGGTTTGCTCACCATCAAGCCATCTGCAAAGTTGTCGTTGGCAACCTTCTACCAGTGGGGCGAGGCTAACCTTGCAGAGTTCTTCTCGGAGGAGAAGATTCAGAACGAGTATGGCTGGTATGGCAACCCTGAGTATGTAACCATGCACCGTTGGGGCGTAGGTTTCAAGTACGACGGCGATGGTCCGTATGCCCGCGGAGAGTATGTTGCAGGAACAACCGGAGAGCTCGTATCGGAGGGTGCATACCTTGCCGGTGGTTACAAGTTTAAGCTTCCGAAGAATGCAGGTCGTATTTGGACAGGCGTAATGGCAGACTATTTCTGCAAAAACTGTTTCGACTACACCAACCGCGACACTGCAAATGCTGCGATTAACACTCGTTACTCGGTATGTGTAGGCTATGAGCCAATCAAGTATTTCCACTTCCAGGTGGCGTACTCGTTGGAGCAGCGCATCCACCATACATTCAGCAACAACCGCCACTTCAACAACGGCATAAAGCTCTTGGCAACAATTATATTCTAAGGTTGTAGCAAGAGGGCTTAAAGATAGCTCGCAAGGGCTTTTCGAACATACATACTTACTCGGCAAAGGTAAATTTCGATACTTTTGCCGAGTATTTTTTATATCGTCGTGTTATGAAAAAGTTTCTTGTCGAGGATTGGGTTGTAACCCTGCTATCTATTCCTATTCTACTATTGTGCGGATTTGCCTACTATCTGCCCGAAGGAGGTCCCAAGGTTCCATCTACCCTACTCACGCAGTCGGCATGGGCGCATATCGGGTTTCTATTCCTGATTGCACTCGTTGTGTTGTACATAGGCAACAAGTTGCTCTCCCGCCCGACAAAGGGGCTGTTTTGGTCGTTTGTCGTCCTCTTTGCAGTGTCGATATTGGCACAGGTGGTGGCAAATGTGCCATTCATCAAGAGGTTCGGCTTCGAGGCGGTA
>JAFZDR010000028.1 GCA_017561105.1 Alistipes sp.
CTCTCCTCATTGGAGGGTAATGTTATTTTGGTAGATTTCTGGTCGGCAGAGGCGGGCAACAGCAACGCCCTGAATGCAGAGTTGAAGGAGATTTACGAGAATTACCACTCGAAGGGTTTCTATGTATATCAGGTATCGGCCGACACATCGAAGGCGGCGTGGATTACTGCCGTACAAGAGCAGCGCTTGCCATGGATCTCGGTATGCGACTTTAGAGGCGACTTCTCGCCGATGTTGCGAGCATACAATGTCCGCAAGTTGCCATCCAACTTCCTAATCGACCGCGAGGGTAAGATCATCTCGAAAGACCTATACAGCGACGCCTTGGAGCGTCAGCTTGCCAAGATGTTAAAATAATCGGACTATGCACTATTTCGTATCGGACATACACTTAGGTTCGGGCAACGGAGCCGAACAGCGTCGCGTAGAGCATCTGTTCCTCGACTTTTTGACAAAGATAGAGAACGATGCCGAGACCCTCTTTTTGGTGGGCGACATATTCGACTTTTGGTTCGAGTATAAGCAGGTTGTGCCTAAGGGTTTTGTGCGCACACTCGGTCGTCTGGCCGAGTTGAGCGACAAAGGTGTGAGAGTAGTGATGCTCACCGGCAATCACGATATGTGGGTAGGCGACTATCTGACACAGGAGTGCGGCATCGAGCTATACACCACACCGCAGACATTCTCGCTTGCGGGCAAGGAGCTTTTTGTGGCACACGGTGACAATATGAATATAAAGGGTAAGCCTATATTGCGACTTATGAATAAGATGTTCCGCTCGCAGAGATTGCGCAGATGGGCTTCGCGAATTATTCATCCCGATAGATTTATCCGCTTCGGAAAGTGGTGGAGCGGCAAGTCGCGAAAGTCGCACGGCAAGGTGCAGAATATCGATGTTCTGCAGCCGCTTATCGAGTTTGCTATCGACTATGGCGCAAACCACGATATCGACTACTTTATCTTTGGCCATATGCACTATGCAGCCAACATTGCGGGAACGCAGCACACCGTCTTTATGGGCGATTGGCACACCGCACCAAATTATATCGTCCTCGACAACGATGGTCGCATTGAGTTGAAAATGGAGAATTAAAATCAAAAACTAAATATATGAAGCAATATCTCGACCTATTAACACGCATCAAGACCGAAGGTGCAGAGAAGACCGACCGCACAGGCACAGGTACAAAGTCGGTATTCGGCCACCAGATGCGTTTCGACCTCTCGCAAGGTTTCCCTCTTTTGACCACAAAAAAGGTCTTTTTGAAGGGCATTATCCACGAGCTTTTATGGTTCCTCAATGGCGACACCAATATCAAGTATCTCGTTGATAATGGCGTACATATCTGGGACAACGACGCATACCGCTACTACAACGAGTTGTGCGTTAAGGAGGGCGTTCTTCCGGTTACCATGGAGGAGTTCCTTCGCGCAGCTCAGGAGGGTATCGACTCACCTATCGAGGGGTATAAGTTTGGCGATTTGAACCATGTATATGGCTACCAGTGGCGTTCGTGGCCGCGTCCAAATGGCGAGGCTATAGATCAAATTCAGCAGACTGTTGATCTCATCAAGAACAACCCCGACTCGCGTCGTATCATCGTTTCGGCGTGGAATGTTGCCGATGTGGAGAAGATGGCTTTGCCTCCATGCCACACTCTGTTCCAGTTCTATGTTGCCAATGGCAAGCTCTCGTGTATGCTCTATCAGCGTAGCGCCGACACATTCCTCGGCGTTCCGTTCAACATTGCATCGTACGCATTGCTTACAATGATGATGGCTCAGGTTTGCGGTTTGGAGGCGGGCGAGTTCGTTCACACTTTGGGCGATACACACCTCTACCTCAACCACTTGGAACAGGTCGATGAGCAGCTTTCGCGCACACCACGAGCATTGCCTAAGATGCGCCTTAACCCCGATGTAAAGTCTATCTTCGACTTTAAGTTCGAGGACTTCACACTCGAGGGATACGATCCACATCCGACAATCAAAGCTCCAATGTCTTTCTAATATGGTATCACTTATCGTAGCAATAGCTGAGAATGGCATAATTGGCGACAAGAACGCTCTCCTGTGGAACATCAAGGAGGATATGCGCCGTTTTCGCACCACAACCACGGGACACCCCGTAGTTATGGGACGCAAGACCTTCGAATCTATAGGTCGTCCGCTGCCGAAGCGTACAAATGTAGTTATAACACGCGGAGATGTGAAGTTCGAGGGTTGCGAAATGGCTCACTCATTGGAGGAGGCTATCGCAAAGTTCCCTGCCGAGGAGGAGATCTTTATCATCGGTGGTGCACAGATCTACAAGCAGGCTCTGCCTTTGGTTGATAAGCTCTACCTAACAATCGTTCATCGCAACTACGAGGGCGATACATCCTTCCCCGAGATTGACTACTCGGAGTGGCGCGAGGTGGCACGCGAGGAGTTCGAGCGAGGTGAGGAGTACGACGGGAAATTCACCTTTATCGACTTGGAGAGAATTTAACAAACTACACATAACAAAAATAGGCAGTCGAAACTGCCTATTTTTGTTATAATGCCTTTGCTAAATCGGCAAATGCCACCACCTTATCTACTACATCGCCTATCTTGGTCGGATATATCAGATGTATGGTATTTCCCTTGCGTTTCTTGTCACCTTCGATAGCCTTGAGCAGCTGTTTGCGCTCTACCGGCAGCTCCGTGTCAAAGCCGTAACGCTCGATAAGGGCAAAAATTCTATCCGCATCACTCTTGCCGATAAGATTTTGAGCAAGCGCAGCACGAGTTGTATGGTATAAGCCTATAGCTACGGCTTCGCCGTGATTATACTTGCGGCTACACTTTTCGATGGCGTGAGCCAATGTGTGGCCAAGATTTAAGATGCGACGACGGCCACCCTCGCGTTCATCCACAGCAACCACCGAAGCCTTAACCTGCACCGAGTGCAGAATAACATCCTCGAGCAAAGCATCGTCACCTCGCAACTCGTCGAAAGATGTACGCTCCAAGATCTTGAACAGCTCGGCATCGCCCAAGATAGCAGTCTTAAGCACCTCGGCCAAGCCTGCACGAAACTCTCTGCTTGGCAAGGAGTGGAGAAGCGACACATCGCACACCACGAATTTTGGCTGCGAGAATGTGCCAACCATATTCTTGAAGCCGCCGACATTTACTCCATTTTTGCCACCAACCGAGGCGTCCACCGAGCCGAGCAGTGTTGTGGTAACAAAGCCGAACTCCACACCTCGCATATATGTTGTGGCGACAAAACCCGCGATATCGGTTACAATTCCGCCACCCACGCCAAGAATAAAGGTCGAGCGGTCGGCTCCCATATCTATAAGCTGGCGATAGATCTCCTCCAATGTGGAGAAGCTCTTAGCCTGCTCTCCCTGTCCGATAAGTATATGTTCGTAGGCGACTATAATGTCGTTGTGGGTGCGATCGATATTGGTATCCGATATGACAATCACACGCTTTTCGGGGAGGAGAGATTGCAACAATACCCTAGCGTCACCGACATATACACGACTTCCGCCAACAACTTCAATTTGCTTTGTCATAAATTTCTGAGCGATTAGTTCTACAAAAGTAACAATTTTCCGATTAAAATTCGTAATTTTGCGCGTTATTTAGGCAAAATAGATAAAAATCGTATGCAAAAATTGCGCAATATAGCCATCATCGCCCATGTCGATCATGGCAAGACGACAATCGTCGATAAGATGATTTTGGCGGGAAATCTTCTCCGCGAGCCTTCGAAAACAGGCGACCTCGTACTTGACAATAACGACCTCGAGCGCGAAAGAGGTATCACCATCCTATCGAAGAATGTGTCGGTAGTCTACAAGGATTACAAGATCAACATTATCGACACCCCGGGCCACGCCGACTTCGGTGGCGAGGTGGAGCGCGTGTTGAATATGTGCGACGGTGTACTCTTGTTGGTAGATGCCTTCGAGGGCACTATGCCGCAGACCCGCTTCGTATTGCAGAAGGCTCTCGCTCTCGGCAAGAAGCCTATCGTTGTAATCAACAAGGTTGATAAGCCAAACTGTCGTCCCGAGGTTGTAAACGAGCAGGTTTTCGACCTTATGTTTACGCTCGATGCGACCGAGGAGCAGCTCGACTATAAGACTATCTACGGCTCGGCAAAGCAGGGTTGGATGTCGCATAAGTGGAACGAGAAGACCGACAGCATTGTGCCGTTGCTCGACGCTATCATCGACGAGATTCCTGAGCCTGCAGTAAACGAGGGTACTCCGCAGTTGCTCGTAACATCGCTCGAGTATTCGTCATATATCGGCCGTATCGCTGTGGGTAAGCTCACCCGCGGAACACTCGTAAATGGTCAGAATGTAACCCTCGCAAAGCGCGACGGTACAACAATGATAAAGACCAAGATTAAGGACTTGATGGTCTTTGACGGTCTTGGCAAGAAGAAGGTTGATAAGGTTGAGTGCGGTGAGATCTGCGCTTTGGTAGGTATCGAGGGCTTCGAGATTGGTGATACAATCTGCGACTTCGAGAACCCTGAGCCACTTCCACCGATTAAGATTGACGAGCCTACAATGTCGATGCTCTTTACAATTAACAATTCGCCATTCTTTGGTCGTGAGGGCAAGTTCGTAACTTCGCGCCACCTCAAGGATCGTCTCGACAGCGAGTTGGAGCGTAACCTCGCTCTTCGCGTACAGCCGGGATTGAATGCCGATTCGTTCCTCGTATTTGGTCGTGGCGTATTGCACCTCTCGGTATTGATCGAGACTATGCGTCGTGAGGGCTACGAGTTGCAGGTTGGCCAGCCAAAGGTTATTATCAAGGAGATTGATGGTGTTAAGTGCGAGCCTATCGAGGAGATGACTGTCGATTGTCCTGAGGAGTATGCAGGTACCGTTATCGAGTTGACTACACGCCGCAAGGGTACCCTTACAAATATGGAGTCGAACAATGGTCGCACCCGACTCGAGTTCGATATCCCTTCACGCGGAATTATCGGTTTGCGTTCGAACATGCTTACCGCAACTGCAGGTGAGGCTATCATGTCGCACCGCCTGCGTGCCTTCGAGCCGTATGTTGGCGATATTGACATGCGCACCAACGGCTCTATCATCGCATCGGAGACCGGTATGGCTTATGCCTACTCTATCGATAAGTTGCAGGACCGCGGTCGCTTCTTCATCTCAACAA
>JAFZDR010000220.1 GCA_017561105.1 Alistipes sp.
GTAGCGGTTGCTTCAACCGTATCCCACCACAGCGTCAGGCGGATATTCGCCTCGGTAAGAAGTTGATCGTGTGCGAGTATTGTGGTCGTATTCTTGTTCCAGGCGACGAAATTTAATTTTAAGCAGCGATAGCTGCATTATACTGCGATAATCCGCTTGCCTATTTACGCTTAGTAAATGGGCAAGCGGATTTAACTTTGTTTTCTTCTCTCTTGCAAGACATAGTGTAAATGAATTTACCCTCTGCGCTTGCTTCGTGCGTCAGTTTTTGTAAGTATGCTGCGGACTTGGTTTTTTATTTGAAAAAATAAAAAAAACTATCCATTCTCTACTCTCTACTTTCAACTTTTTTGTATCTTTGTAAAAATTGAAGATGCCTTATGGAGTTAATGATATTTGTAGTAGCTATAGTAGCGGTGGTAGTAGGTGTGGTTTGTGGATATTTTGGTGCGCGAACACGAACTGTTGCAGCCGAAACCCTATTGGCACAGAAGGGTGAAGAGAATGAGAAGGTGAAGGCTGAGCTCGTGGCAAGTCGTGGTGAGAATATCTCGTTGCGCGAGGAGAATACATCGCTACGAACCGAAAATGCGCGTCTTGACGAGCAGTTGCGCCAGCAGGCCGAGGAGCGCAAGGCTCTTCGTGCAGAGTCCGAAATGGTATTTCGCGAGATTGCTACCTCGATTTTCGACGAGAAGTCTAAGGCTATGAGCGAGAATAATCGCACCCAGCTCGGCGACATCCTCACACCTTTCAAGTCGGATCTCGAGAATCTCAAAAAGACAATTAACGACTGCTATATCGGCGAGATGAGTGAGGTTAAGTCGTTGAAGGAGCAGGTTAAGGATTTGACCGATTTGAACAACACTATCGGTCGCGAGGCAAAGGAGCTTACAATGGCGCTCAAGGGGAACTCAAAGGTGCAGGGCGATTGGGGCGAAATGCTCCTCAAGCAACTGCTCGAGAAGTCGGGCTTAGAGGAGGGCGTGAACTATGTTCTGCAGGCTACCGAGAACCCGGATGGCACAAAGATTAAGAGTGAGAGTGGCGGACAACTGCGACCTGATGCTATATTCTATCTCCCTGAGGGCAAGAGTCTTATTATCGACTCGAAAGTTTCCCTCACGGCATATACCGACTATGTGAATGCTTCGGCAGGCGAGCAGGCTGTTGCACTTGCCGCGCACTTGCGCTCGGTAAAGTCGCATATCGACGAGTTGGCTCGCAAGGAGTATCCGAAGTATGTGAATAATGCTGCCGATTTTGTGATGATGTTTGTGCCTAACGAGGGCGCATATATGGCGGCATTGAATGCCGATAAGGATTTGTGGCAGGATGCCTATGATCGCCATATCGTAATCATCAGCCCTACGCACCTTATCTCGGTGTTGAAGCTGATGTATCAGCTTTGGATGCGCGATAAGCAGACTAAAAATGCCCTCAAGATCGCCGACGAGACGGGTAAATTGTACGATAAGTTTGTCAATTTTGTAGGCGACTTGGAGGATATAGGTAAACATCTCGACAAGGCTAATACCGTCTACGAGGAGGCTTTTAAGAAGTTCTCGACAGGCAAGGGTAACATTCTCTCTCGCGTGGAGAATATCCGCGAACTCGGAGCAAAGACCGCTAAGAAGTTGAAGATTGAGAGCGAATATGAAGAGTAGCGCGAAGATTATCGGATTGCCCAATTACGAGGCTCCGCTCGTGAACTCTTGTCTGGTTGCAGTCGAGAGGGGATACTCCTCGACCTCTGAGAGAGTTGAGCTGGAGGATTTAGGCGAAACAAAGAGTGAGGGAGAGTGGTAATGAGACATATTTCTATAATAACCACTTTGGTGCTCGCATTTGCGGCATTGGTTGGATGTGTTAATCATAAGGAGCAGGTTGAAAGACCAGCTCTTGGCGGTGGTGCACCACAGCAACTATATGCCTCATTCGAAAGTGTTGTATCGCGAACATCGGTGCAGGGGGATAGCTATCTGCAATGGAGCGAGGGCGACAAAATCTCCTATTTCCCGCAGGTGAACTGCAATCTGCAGTATCAACTGCAGAGCGGCTCGGTGACCGAGGAGGGATACTGTATTTTTCGACGAATTTTCGAGGGTATAGTCGAAGGAGGATCGCTAAAGTATAGCTATGCGGTCTATCCATATACCCAGCAGACATCGATTATCTCCGAGGGTAATATCCAATTGCAATTTCCTGAGATACAATACTATGCTGAGAACTCTTTCGGCGTTGGTGCTGCCCCTATGGTCGCAGTGTCTGATGGTAGCGCAGATAGGGTACTGAGCTTTAAAAATGTTGCGGGATTTTTGAAATTGCAACTCTATGGCGACAACTTTGTAGTAAGGCGAATTGAGCTGACAGGTAATAACAACGAGAAGTTGTCGGGTAGCGCTACGATTGTGGCTTCGACAGACTCAACTCCTAAAATCACACTGCAATCATCAGCCTATGAGAGGGTAGTGCTCGATTGTGGCGACGGCGTTATGCTTGGTCGTAGCGCATCGCAGGCAACCGCCTTCTGGTTTGCACTTCCCAAGGTGAATTTCTCGGAGGGCTTTACCGTAACAATCTATGATGCAGAGAATACTCCGTATGTAAAGAGTACATCGAATGGCTATCTTATCGAGCGTAATTGTCTTCAGCCGATGAAGGCGTTTGATGTGGAACACGATGCCAATATCGACATCGGCGACGAGGATGGCAATGTGCTCTTCTACCTTTCGGAGCGCAGCAATGGTGCGCGAGATGCTATAGGTGCATCCGAGCATAATTGGGCGGAGTGTACTGTTTTAGTCAATGGCAAGAGCTACGATATTGCATTTGACGAGAAGGGTAGACCATATATTAGTGTAGAGCATAATGCTTCGGGCGATTATAGGTCGGTACTTCTTGTGTCGGAGAGCTCAAAGTGGTACACCTACTCGCCATATGAGAGTGTGATGTTGCCTTGTTCTCAATTCGACTCGAGGGCGAAGAGTGCAATCCGCACCTTCCCAATGTATGCAACCTACAACAAGGCTAATGGTCGAAATCTACTATTTGACTATGGCTTTGCGTTGTTGCGCCTGCGTCTGCGTGGTAAGGGCGATATCATATCGGCAAGAGTGGAGTCCTCTGCACGATACGATTTGTCGGGTAGGGTGTTGCAGGTGGCTGATGATGGCTTGTATAAGGTCGATAAAGGAATGAACTTTGTGGCTCTCAACTGCATAAATGGTGGTGACAATGTTACTCTGAGTGCCAATACATATCGCGATTTCTATCTCATGATTGCCCCTGGCGATTATAACGACGGCTTGCGATTGTCTATTTGTGATACTGAACGAAAGGCAGCATTTTACGACTTGCCGGATGTAAACCTTAAAGCTGGAGAGGTATATACATTCGAGGCTGAATACAAGCCTGATGAGAAACAGATATTCTACGAGGGTTTTGACAACTGCGTTTGGGGCGGTGATGTTGTTCGCGGTAGTGCGGGCGTGGGATTTTCGCCCGACGGCTCGACAGTGGGTATCAACAGCGTACTCGATCGTACAGGCTACGAGGAGGCGCTTACTATGGTCGCCTACAATACTGCAGGTGCGGGATTTGTACAGTCAAACACTTGGAATAATGTCAGCGCCTACGATGTTAATAGTTCGCATCAGGCGACCGATAGCTATGTTGCGAGCCGCTATTTCAACGATATAAAATACCTCTTCCGCTCGCAGGAGCATCCGGGATATGTCGCTGTGGGTACGGGTAGTACAACCAGAGGTATCTATCGCTCGCCTATGATTCGCAACATGAAAGGTTTGGGATCATTTAGAGTGAAGATTCGCTTTGCGATGCAGGCCGGTTTCAATGGAGTGCTGCTTGCCGAGATACTTAGCGGCGGACGCATAGAGTCGGCAAAATTAGACGGTAGCACCATTGAACTTACCGCCGATAACTACTCCTATAAATCTGTAACCTCAATCGTTCGTATCCCACCTTCGCGACTATCGGTGGCTAAGAATGTTAAGGATGAGAAGAGGTGGCATACACTCGAATTGGTAGTTGCTGATGCCGCCAATGGATCACGAGTGGATTTGCGCGACGAGAGTATAAATACGGGCGTTCACGGTATATACATAGATAGTATCGAGGCTGTGCAGATTGATGAGTGGGAGCGCAAGAATACAACATTGCGAGTGCTTTTGTGGAATATACAGAATGGAATGTGGGCGGACCAACACAATAACTACGACAACTTTGTTGCGTGGGTTAAGAAGTGGGATCCCGATATCTGTATATGGTGCGAATCAGAGTCTATCTATACGGACAAAACCAATACTGCCTCCTCATCGAAATATCTGCCTGATGGTTGGCCTGAGTTGTGCAAACGCTACGGCCACAGCTACTCTGCGGTGGGTGGTAATCGCGATAACTACCCTCAGACTGTAACCTCGAAATATCCGATTGAGGTAGTGCAACGAATTACCGATACCAACGAGAAGAATAAACCGGTGTCGCATGGTGCAGGTCACTTTGTAATCACCGTCAATGGCAAAAAGATAAATATCGTGACGCTCCACATGTGGCCGCAAGCTTACGGATATGGTGTTGCTACAGCCGACCGCGAGGCGAGCCAGGCGAATGGCGAGGGCGACAAGTATCGTGCCTTTGAGATGCAGTATATTGTCGATCAAACGGTCAAAAACACGAAGTACGCAGGTGAAAAGTATTGGATTTTGGGAGGAGATACCAATGCTCGCTCGCGACTTGATAACTGGTTCTACGCCTACGACACAAACTCTACGAAGTTGCTGACTCATGATATTCTCCTCAATCAGACCAATCTGAAAGATATTATCGGTTGTTGCTATCCGGGTAGCTTTATGTCATCGACCTATGGTGATGCTCGTATAGATATTCTCTACGCTTCACCCGATGTATATAATATGATAGATAATGCGATGATGATTATCGATGAGTGGCTTTCGGATGGCAAGAAGAGCCCGTACTACTCCTCCTTCTATGAGGTGTCGGATCATCGACCTCTGATTGTCGATCTCGATTTGTCAAAATAAAAGAATAGCGAGGAGCAATCCTCGCTATTTCTATATTGTTTGACGATTGGTTTTGCGTGCAAGCTTTACCTTCAGTCGGTTTAGCTGTACCATCTTCGACATAATCTCCAGCTGATCCTCTTCGCTCAGGCTCTCATCCTGCAGCTTTGTCTGCAACTCGGCCAGCATGCCCAATACGGCTTTGGTCTTAAAGAGCAAAATAGCCTTTGGTACACCCTTACCCAAAACCTCCTCTTCGGTGGTGGTGTGCACCTCTTTCTTTGTCCATATCTCGCTCATCGCATACTGATCGTCGATAAAGAGGAGATCGGTTGCAGCATCACAAACCTCAATATCGGTGTGCGATGCAAGTTCATCCGGAGTAACCACTCGGCCACTCTCGCGAGCAGAGCGGTAGAGGTCGTAAATCTTGTTGTATGCACTATTGCTGAAGCGCATGTCATCCATCGACATCTCGTCGATAATGGTGTCGGCAACATTCAGAGGTATCATATTGCGACCCTCGCGGAACTCGTAGTTCTTTGTGCCGTGAACAACAAGATAGTATATAAGCTCGCGCTCAATAATCTCGAGCGAGCTGCCGATTGTGAGATTGCCGAAATGCTCGCCCTCCTCGCTGGTCGGTTTATCATCCTCTTTGCGCTGCCAATAGCGACGGCTCTCGCGATTTACAAACTCCTCGGCCTCGCGGTCGCCCAGCGAGCGCATACGCATACGCTCCACCTCACGGAGAAGTACATCTTCGGCGATATTCATCAGTACGGCGCACTCCTTGATGTAGAGCGAACGCTGTATAGCATCAGGAATCTCGGCTATCGACTGCACCATATCCTTCACCACCTCGCTGCGCTTTATCGGGTCGTTACCCGCATCGGCAAGGAGCAACTTGGCCTTGTAGGTGATAAAGTCGGTGCTATTTTGTGCAACGTAGTTGCGTACCTCCTCGGCGCTGTGTGAGCGGGCGAAAGAGTCGGGGTCATCCTCCGCAGGCAACAATACCACACGAACATTAAGACCCTCTTTTAAGATCATATCTATACCGCGCAACGAGGCGTGCTGACCCGCAGAGTCGCCATCGTACATCACGGTTATATTCTTGGTGAAACGCGCCAAAAGGCGTATCTGCTCGGTCGTAAGCGATGTTCCTGACGATGCAACAACATTCTCTACGCCCGATTGGTGCATCGAGATAACATCGGTGTAACCCTCGACCATAATGGCGTAGTTCTGCTGCTGAATTGCCTTCTTGGCGAAGAACAAACCGTAGATCTCGTTCTTCTTGCTGTAGATCTCGCTCTCAGGCGAGTTCTGGTACTTGGCAACCTTCTTGTCGGTGCGGAGTGTTCGACCACCGAATGCTACGATGCGACCCGATACATTGTGCACAGGGAACATCACACGCTCACGGAAACGGTCGTAGAGGCGACCATCCTCCTCGCGCTTGAGGGTAAGACCGGTTGAGAGGAGGAACTCCTCCTTGTAGCCTGCACGCAAGGCATCCTGCGTCATCTTGTCGCCACCCGACGGACAAACTCCGAGTCCGAACTTCTTGATTGTGCTCTCCGAGAAACCTCGAGCCTGACGGAAGTATGAGAGGCCTATGCTGATACCCTCGTCAGTGTTGTGGAGTGTATTTGCGAAGTAGTCCGATGCCCAGGAGTTGAGCATAAACATACTCTCGCGGTTGTTGTTGCGGATAACATCCTCCTCGCTCTGCTCGCTCTCCTTAACCTCGATGCCATACTTCTTGGCAACGATCTTGAGAGCCTCGGGGTAGGTGATGTTCTCGTGCTCCATCACAAACGATACGGCATTTCCTCCCTTGCCGCAGCCGAAACACTTGTAAAGACCCTTCGATGGAGATACAACAAACGACGGCGTCTTCTCGTTGTGGAACGGACAACACGCCTGATAGTTTACACCCTTGCGTTTGAGTGTAACATAATCGTTTATCACCTCGACAATATCTGCCGCGGCGTAGATTCTATCTATGGTATCTCTATCGATCATCGGGTACAAAGGTAGTTAAAATATATGACCTTTTTACTCTTTGTAGAGTAAATATTTTCTGCGCAACTCTTTGTAAGCCTCCAAATCCTTTTGCCATACGGCTTTAATCTCATCGGCCGACTTACCTGCCATAATCATATCGTAGACATAATCAGCACCTACCAAACGCATAAAGTGATACTTCTTCTTGCCGAAGAACTCATCGCCACCACCAAAGCGGTTGTAGGCATCAATTACATATTTCAAAGTGAAGCCCTCCTTGATAACCTGCTCTTTAGGGATGTTGCGAAGGTCAACTCCGTGGCACACCTTGTCGAGGTGCTTAGGATTTGTTGCACCCTCAATCGAGCGTGGAATATACGAGAAACCTGTCGGAGCAATATCTGGATGACCATACGCCTCGAAGCCGAACTCGGTACCGCGAGCCTCCGAGAATACTGTACCCTCGATCAAACACGACGAAGGGTAGAGGTATACCGCCTGCATAGTGCGTACATTTGGGCCCGGCTTGATAGGCAACTGGTAGCGAGTCTGGTGAGTGTAGTTCTTACACTTTACAACCTCGATATCGATTTTTGGATACCAACCCTCGCCTGCTGCCATATTTGCAAGCTCGCCCATAGTCAATCCGTGTACTACAGGAATTGGCAACGCGCCCACAAACGAAGCTCGCTTCATATCGAGAATAGGGCCGTCGACATACATTCCGTTAGGGTTTGGACGATCCATAACAACCAACTTCTTGCCCTCCTGTGCGAGTGCATCGAAGGTGTAGAGCATGGTTACATAGTAGGTGAAGAATCTCACGCCCACATCCTGGATATCGAATACCAAGACATCGAACTGCTTTGCCTGCTCAACCGACATTTTGCGATTTTTGCCATAGAGCGACCAAACGGGGATGCTGACACCATTCTTTTCGTATGAAGATGAGCTCACTTTAGCTCCCGCATCGGCCTTGCCGCTTAAACCGTGCTCCGGTGTGGCGATAGCTACGATATTGATTCCCTCCTCGATCATTACGTCGATCAGGTGGCGCTCGTAATTCTTACCCACAAGTGCCGAATAGTTGGTCAATACGCAGACCTTCTTGTCCTTCAAAATAGGTTTCCAAACATTAACACGCTCTGCACCGCAAATTGGTCGTGCACTCGCTGCAACGAAGCTAAAGAGTGCGACTGCTAAAATTGCTAATTTTTTCATAATGTAGTTTAAAAATTTTAGGTTTATTATTGTGTTTATATCTCTATTATTGTCCGCCAAACTCCATTAAGTAGGCCTTTATGAATGCATCCAAATCGCCGTCGAGTACGCCATCGCAGTCGGTTGTCTGATGGCCGGTGCGATGATCCTTAACTCGCCTGTCGTCGAGCACATACGAGCGAATTTGCGAGCCCCACTCAATCTTCTTTTTATCCGCCTCGATAGCCTGTTGTGTTGCGCGACGCTTTTCGAGCTCGTACTGATAGAGCTTTGAGCGCAAAATACGCATCGCATTCTCCTTGTTTATCAGCTGCGAGCGGGTCTCCTGATTTTCGATAACATAGTTTATCTCCTCGCCCGTCTGCTCATCCTTGAAGTGGTAGCGCAAGCGAGCTGCAGTCTCGACCTTATTTACATTCTGACCTCCTGCGCCGCTCGAGCGGAATGTCTCCCACTCGATGTTGGCAGGGTTTACCACAACCTCGATAGTGTCATCTACGGCGGGTGTTACAGCCACCGACGCAAAGGTTGTTTGTCGCTTGTTGTTGGCATTAAATGGCGAGAGTCGCACCAAACGATGAACGCCATTTTCGCTCTTGAGATAGCCGTATGCGAAGTCGCCTTCAACCTCCATTGTGCACGATTTTACACCCACCTCGTCGCCCTCCTGGAAGTCGAGCATCTTCACTTTGTAGCCGTGAGCCTCACACCAACGAGTGTACATTCGCAACAACATCGATGCCCAATCCAACGCCTCGGTACCGCCTGCACCTGCGTTGATATCGACGATAGCGCCCATCTTGTCCTCCTCGCCCGAGAGCATGTTGCGGAGTTCGAGCTTCTCTACAAGCTCCATCGCTCTTGCGTAGGCAGCCTCGGCCTCCTCCTCGCTTGCAAGCCCCTCGCTCACAAACTCGGGCATCAGCTCCACCTCATCGACGCTTTTGCGTACCTCGTCGTAGCCTTCAACCCAGCTCTTTATGCCCGCCACCTTGCGCAACTGCTCCTGCGCCTTCTCGGGGTTATCCCAGAAGTCGGGAGCCAAAGTCTTCTCCTCCTCGTTTTGGAGGTCTATTCTTCTCTGGTCGATGTCAAAGGCACCTCCCCAGCGTGTCCAGACGCCTTACAATCTCCTTTATAGCCTCAGCTTGAATCATATTGTTGGTGTTAATCTTTGTTTCGTTCTGCAAAATTAGAAATTAAAAATGTAAAATTAAAGAATGTTGCCGACAAAAAAAATAATCTCTTTGCGCTATTGAAAGTGCGCCCTGGCGTCGCAAGTGATAATGGCAGAGTTGAGAAAGTTTTTTTAGATGATATTGGAGTGTCGGTGATATTCCTAACAACAGCTAATAATCCCTTAATAACCTTTGGAAAACTTTTCCGATTTTTCTCTTCCTTATTTCGGTTTTTTTACTATCTTTGCAAAGAATTTACGCGTATGCGCGTGCAAACATTGAATTAAAATAGACTAACATATAAAATCAATCAACTAAAAAACTATGGAGAATAAACTTAAAGAGTTGACCGATCGCCTTTATGGTGAGGGTTTGGAGAAGGGTCGCGTTGAGGCGGACCGTTTGGTTGCCGAGGCTAAGGAGAAGGCTGCCAAAATTTTGGCTGATGCTGCTGCCGAGGCTGAGCAGATCGTAAAGAAGGCTGAGGCTAAGGCTGCCGATACCGAGAAGAATTCGATGACTGAGATTCAGTTGGCAGGTCGTCAGGCTGTAGCTAAGATTAAGAACGAGTTGGCGGGTGTTATCATCGCAAAGACATCTACCGAGGCTGTTAAGTCTGCTGCTGTTGATGCAGA
>JAFZDR010000221.1 GCA_017561105.1 Alistipes sp.
CGAGCCGAGCATATGACCCTTGTTGCAACCGCCACCCGAAGACTTGCTACTGTACTGAATCGAGCTTGGACTTTTAGGGTCTTTACCGTAGGCGTCGGTACGCGATGCGCCACTCTCGTAGGAGCTATGACGAGGTGCAGCCACCCACACAGGGCAGTGATGCGTGCCGCTGAAACATACCGTATAGTTACGTGCCGAGCCATTGCGTTGTGCATTCTTCTCGCCACCTGCGCAGAGATGCGTAGCGTAGTAGAGCGACGAGTCGTTATCGTGCTGACCGTCGTTGTTTGCATCCACCATTACAGGCAACTCAGCCCAATTAAACTTCGATGTCGAAGGGTTTGGCTGAGGGTCTGGTGTCGGGTCTGGCTCAGGCTCGGGAGTTGTGCCACCGCCATTTGTCTTGCCACCTGCAACGATTGTTACACTCGAGATACGCGCACACGCCGACGCGCGGATATAGAGCTGTTTTACACCCGCAGTAGTGAGTGCATGCTCCGAAGCACTACCGCCAAAGCTGAACGACTCGAACTGCCCCGAAACAGCCGATGTACCCTTCTCTGTGCAAAGGAGGATGTCGCCCGAACGCGAAGCATCCGAGAAGGTCAGAATAACCTTCGTGATATCGCCCTCGAAGGTCGGGGTGCCGATATAGGCCACCTTACCCGAGTTTAGCTGCATCGAGTCGCTATTATCGTAGGCGCACACCACCCAGGTACCAAACTCGTTAGTGTAGGTCGCCTCCTTACCATAACCCTTTACGGCAGACGAGCACTCCGCGTAGGTCAAAGTTGCCGTAACCTCGGCAGGCTCGGGATCGGGAATAGGATTTGGATTTGGAGTTTGAGGTGGAAAACCCGTAGATCCACTTCCGCCACCGTCAGGATCCTGGTATTCAATCTCGCCACACATCGGGAGTGCTATCACCGAGCAGGCCAAAAGCAGTAATAAAATTCGTTTCATTCTTCTATTCTATTTGTTAATTCGTGGAAACTGAAAGATAATCGAAAACACCACCATCGCGCCTATCGCCATAGGATAGTAGAGATGTGGGATGATTTCGAGAGGTGAAATCGAAGCAAGACCACTCGCCATAAGGAGCTGTGCGCCATACGGCAAGACTCCCTGCGCAAAGCACGATGCCGTATCCATCAAGCTTGCACTCTTACGCGCCGATATGCCGTAGCGTTCCGACAACTCGCGAGCGATAGGACCCACCGTAATAATGGCTATTGTGTTGTTTGCGGTGCATATATCGGTCAGCAGCGTTAAACCCGCAATAGCACTCTCGGCACCTCGTTTACCCGAAACACGACGGGTTATAGCGCGAGTGATAAACTCGAAACCGCCACTCTGCTTCACCATATTCATCAAACCACCCGCCATAAGGGTGATGATTATAAGCTCGCCCATAGAGAGCACTCCTCCACTTGCCGCCTCGCAGAACGATACGCCCGTGAGTGAGCCGCAGGCAATACCGATAATGATTGTAGCGACAATACCGAGCACCAACACTACCAGCACATCCATACCCGCGATAGCGCAGACCAAGACGAGGAGATAAGGAATAGCCTTATACCACTCGGCAACGCTCGCCACAGCCACACTCTCCGCACCCGAGAGTCCGAGGAAGAGATAGAGTGCCAACGACAATATCGCAGCAGGCAGTACGAGCAACAGGTTTGTGCGGAACTTATCCCTCATCTTGCAGCCCTGACTCATTGTTGCAGCAATGGTGGTATCCGAGATAAACGAGAGGTTATCGCCAAAGAAGGCTCCTCCCACAACGATAGCAACCATCTGTGCAGTGTCGGCACCCATCTGCTGTGCCAACCCCGTAACCACGGGCGTCAGCGCAACGATAGTACCCACCGATGTACCTATCGAGAGCGAGACGAAGCAGGCTGCCACAAAGATACCCGCAGGCAGAAACTCCGCAGGGACAAAGCGCAGCGTAAAGTGCACCGTAGCGTCCACAGCACCCATAGCCTTGGCCGATGCAGCGAATATTCCCGCAAGGATGAATATCCAAATCATATAGAGGATATTCTTATCCGCAGCGCCCTCCGAAAAGACACCTACACGCTCATGCAACGAACGACTAATACCGCGCAACGCAGCCACAGCATAGACTGCAGCCACCACAAATGCCACCGCAATGGAGATGCGGTAGAAATCACCCGAAGCGAGTGCCATAGCCAAATAGGCTACCAAAAGTACCACTACGGGCGACAATGCCAAAAGACCTCTCTTCATTTATCAGTCGCGCTCTTAGTTAGCAATTACACAATCGACATAGATTGGGAGGTGATCCGAGCCCCACTTTCCGTCGTACGGCTTGATAATAAGTTCCCACTTGTTAATCTTCACAGCATTAGGAGTGTAGAAGAGGTGGTCGATGTGCATACCATTCTTGGCCTTCTTCTCGGCAGGCTTATACTCGGTATGCGACTGATACTCCTTGTTGATAGGATTTGGCACAGCATCCATCGAATCCTCCACAATACCCGACTGCTTGAGCACAGCATAAGGCTCGCTATTCTCGGCAGCGTTGTAGTCGGCAGTTACGAATGCCGGCATACCCTTCGAGATGTGGCGCACCATATCGAGCACGATGTACGAAGCAACAATCTTAGCCTCGTAACCGCGATGATCGTAGTGTCCGTTGAAGTGGAAGAACACCTTATCGGTCTTCTTGTCGTAGAACTTAACCCATGTGAACAGGCGCACCGAACGCGCACCATAACCCGGTGTGCCAATCTTATCGGTGAGCCATACGGTGTCGTAATCGAGCACCTCGAAACGCGACTTGCGATAGAATATAGGGTTGAAGTGGTGATTGCGGTCGCTATTGTCGCCCGAAACATTCTGACCAACCCATGCGTAGGTATCGCTCAAGTGCTCCATCATATCCTCAATCTGCGGGAGATATGGCTCCTGTGCACCGATGATATCGAAGTCGTAATCACGAATTACAGCCACTGTAGCCGCCACACGATCCTCCTTCCAATTCATAATCGGATATTGGATATTGAAGGTCGCAAGGCGCATGCTCTCTGTTGCCCAATTGTTCTTTGGAGCAACTAACGCCTTCATCTCCTCGGTAACGGCACTGCCGCCATCACCCACGGTGAGCACCGCACGATGGTTGCGCGGAGTATTCTCGTAGTCGGCTGTAGCAGCATCTATCTCGCCCAACGATGTGGTAACAAGCAAGTTCAAACTCTTATCCTCGGGAGCATTGAGCATCGATATATAGATCTCGCCACCCTTGCCCTCGGCAACTGCAGGGTTGATTGTCGCCCAATCTGTAGCGAGGCGCAAACCACCATACCAGGTTGCTCCGTTATCCTCCGAGAGGTAGGCAAACAGACCTGCAGGCAACCAATAGAGGTTACGGTCGAAGTGACCGTTACGCACCATAAGCAACTGACCACTCGCAAGGCGATGCACCGCAAAGTTCTGATCGGGAGCCGCAACAAAGCGCTGAGGCTCGCTCCATACCCTTCCATCCTTCGATGTCGAGCTGTACGACCACGCAGTACCCGATACACGCAACACCATACGCATAACGCCGTCGGCCTGCACAAAGATCTGCGGGTTGTTGTAACGCGCTGTGATAAGCTCGTCCGAGCACTTCACTACGCCGAGGTTCTCCTGCCACGACTTACCCTCATCCGACGAGATATAGACACCTGCGCCACGCTTTGCATCGAGCTCGGTATATTTGTCGAGGTAGGGCGAAGCAAATCGCTTTCTATCCCAACGATTTGCCACGAACAACATTCTGCCGTAGTCCAACACATCTCTACCCCACAACGCAGCTGGGAGTACCCACTCACCCTTGGCATTGAGCATCGGACGACCTGTTGCCACACCTACGCCCAAGTAGGCAGGCTCACCCCATACGGGCTTTGCAGCGTCAGGGTTCTGGCAGACCATAGCCCACATCGAGCCACGGCCGTCATAGAAGCCGTCAAAGACCGAGTAGAATAGCCACAAAGCACCATTTGGCGAACGCCACAACACGCCATTGCGCACCGCCAACTTCTCTTTACGAGCATCGAGCGCAACCACAGGCTCCACCCACGACTTGCCCTGTGAGTCGCTGTATGCGAGGGTCAAATAGCCGTCGGCATCATCGCCGCCACACAATACCGAAGCCCACAAACGACCCTTTGCGGTGGTCTCGAGAGCCGTAATCTGAGTGCGATCAAGCACCTTCACTGCATAAGTCGCCTTATCGGGCGAGAGGTTTGGTGTAACCTTCAAATAAGAGTTGTTGGCCTTGGCCGCAAAAGCCAAGAGAGCCAACGCGATATATAATGAAATCTTTCTCATAACGCTTCTTCACTATTAGTTATATCGTACCACAAACGAACCGAAGTTCACCACGGTCTTAATCATCGTATTCGGACGCAATGCGCCATTCTCGTTGTAGTCGTAGCCCAAGGTTGCGTATCGTTTCTCTACGGGAACAACTCGAACATAGACCTTCGACTTGCCGAACAAGCTCTTTGGCAACACCACCATATGCTCGGTAAAGCCCGCACCCGCCAAGATGCTGTCGTAGTGAACGCCATGGACACTATTGTGCCAATACCAAGGCAATGAACGCAACTTCTTAGGTGCGCTGCCCTCTACTGCCGACCACTTCTTGCCGTCGGTCGAATACTCCACATTCCAGAATACGGGGTAACCATACGAGGTTTCAGCCGAGATCTCACCCGCTGCGAAGGTGAAACCGAAGATGAGTTGCTCGCCCGAAAGACCCTTTGTCGAGAACTGCACCTCAACGCCCTCACCGCGATTCTCCTTCCAATTCCACCAGTTGCGAGCCTCGGTCTTAACCGAGAGTGCTCCGTATCGTACAAAGCCGCCAAAGCCTTTTGTACCCTCAACCTTACCCGCATCTACGCGAGTGTTGTTTGTGTCGCGACCACGAATAGACTCGCTATTTGCCACAACGCGCAATGTACCCTTGCCCAAATCGGCCGATACACGCTCGTTGGTGATGCTTGCCAAGTCGCCAAAATCGGTTGCGAAGGTCTTCTTGTTGTCGTTCCAATTCCACTCGGCAATCGACTTATAGATAGCCTTATCTACACCCCAAGACATTGCGTAGTCCTCCTCATCGACAGGACGGATGATGTATCGTCCAAAGACATCGCCACCATAGCGGGCGTGAGTTGTATAGGCGAGAATACCCTGCATATCGCCTGCACCCTGCGGTACGCCGTTGCCATCTCTACGCCAAAGGCAGAGGGTATTAGTGATGGCATAGATTGACGAGCCCTTCTTATCGCAGATGAGGGTTGCCCAGCCATCCATAGTCTTGTTTGGCTTCACGCGCTTGTTGAACGGTGTATGCTGCACATATCGTTCATAGACATTCGAGAACGAGCCATCCCTGAAGAGAATTTCGCAATCCTTCAATGTTACATAGGTGTAGACATCGTCGTCGGTCAGCTCGCCGATATACTTCTCCTTGCGTGGCAAATCCTCCTTCGCGCACTGCTCGAGTCGCACGATATTGGCCTCGCTAACGCCCTCAACGGTTACACGCAAAGGTTCCTGCTCACAACGGAGTGTTGTGCCCTTCAACGAGAGGACAACCTTCGCATAGCGAGGGAATTTCTTCGCTGCAGGACGCTCAGCATAGCACAATCTAAAGCCCACATCGCCCGACAACGACTCGATATAACCTGTCGAGAGGTCATAGTTCTTCATACTTGCATAGTGCACATTAAGGTTCATCTCGTTGTTGCGGCCATCATACTTGCTCACGATGAAGCCCTCAACAAAGAGATCCTCCGCTACGGTCATCACCTGCGCACTCTTTGCCATATCGCGCACCTCACGCATCGAGGTTATATTCTCGGCTGCCGACAGTGCTCCAAGCGATGCCAATGCCACCAATACGGCAACAAATCTTCTCAAATTTCTCATCATATTTAGGTTTTGTTAATTCTTTTTCGCACCCTCCATATAGCCGAGGAACTGCTCCTTGTAGCTATCACCGATAGGCACATAGTCGTCATTCGAGAGGAATGCTCTACCCTTGGTGTAGCCCGACACATGGTCGAGGTTGATAATATAGGAGCGATGCACACGCATAAACTGCCCCGACTGCAACGAGTTCTCCATATTCTTCAGGCGGAAGAGAGTTACCAACTTAGTTCCGTCGGCAAGATGCAGACGCACATACTCGCCCGCACTCTCGAGGTAGATAATGTTCGACATCTTCACCAGGCAGGTCTTGCGATCGGCATATACCGACAATACGCCCTCGCCTGCATCCGTTGCATTCTCCTCCTCGACAGAGGCACTCTCCTCTGCCAACTTCTGCTCCTGCAGTTGCAACAGCTCGTAGAGCGATTGAGCCTTCTCCGATGCGCGTTCGATATCCTTCAGGCCGAATGGCTTCAGCAGATAGTCTATGGCCGAGAGTTTGTAGCCCTCGATGGCATACTCGGCATAGGCTGTCGTGAAGATAACCATAGTCGGCGTTTCGAGCGACTGCACAAACTCCACACCCGTCATATCGGGCATGTTTATATCTACAAATATCAGATCGGTGCTATTCTCCTTGAGCCACTCGTTAGCCTTGACTGCACTACGGAAGGTAGCCACAAGCTCCAGGAATGGAATCTTAGCAATATAGGCCGATATTTGTCGAAGAGCCAACGGCTCATCATCTATCGCGATGCATCTCATAACTGTTCAATGTAGGTATTTTAAGGGTTATGCAGTAGTTCTTATCACTCTCATCAATCTGCAGATTGTAGTGATTGTTATATATCAAATCGAGGCGTTTGCGCACATTCTCCAAGCCGATACCCGGATTGCCGCTACGCTTGTTCGGATGCACTGAGTTCTCGAAACGACCCACAACAAAACCCTCCTCGTAACTGATGTCGATATGGATGTACGACGCACTGTCGTAGCTCACGCCGTGCTTGAAGGCGTTCTCCACAAAGACAATAAAGATGAGTGGCGGAATCTCGATATTGCCGCTTAGTCGCTCGGGACGATTATAGACAATCTCCACATCGTCGGTATATCGGATACGCATCAACTCGATGTAGTTCTCGATAAATGTCAAATCCTTCTTCAGGGCTATAGCATCGTCACCCGCACCATAGACCACATAGCGCATCATATCCGAGAGCTGAATAACAGCCTGCTTTGCCGCCTCGCTATCGATATCGACCAAAGCGTGGATGTTATTGAGCGTATTCATCAGAAAGTGCGGATTGATCTGGTGTTTGAGGTAGTACATCTCGGCTTGCAGGTTTTGGCTCTGCAGACGCTCGGCATCCACCTCTTCACGCATCGTGCGGTAGAAGGTTATAATCGTGTTATTCGCCGCAAACATCGCCACGGCAGCCAACATATTACCCCACCAAGGGAATACAGAGAGGCTTGTGTGCTGAAGTGTTCTAACAGCATCGCCCACCTCGCCCAACGAGATGGTGAACGCCACATCCGACTGCTCGTAGAGCTCCAATAGCGAGAACATGCCACCAATAAGGAGCAACGCAACTAAATAGTATGCCCAATAGAGATACTTGCGGTGGAGATACTTGAAGAGCAAGAAGTTGTTGGTAACGAAGAGGAGGTAGAACGGCATAATCTTCAACCACGCCACCAACATCATATCGGGGCGTATCTGCTCCGACATCATACCCGCATTCATAAACGGCACGAGGAACACTCCCAACCAAACAGCGAAATAGAGGGTATTCTCACCGATTACCTGTTTACGAATTTTCAATATCTTCTTATCCTTCATCTCACAAAAGAGGTTTATCCGGACAAAGTTAAAAACTTTTTTGCATAAATGCAAAAAAGACAGCCCTATAACAGACTGTCTTTTTCTCTATATTTCAGCGAATATCAGTTACACCAACTTCGATACATCGTAGAGATAGCGCTTGATACTCTTCTTAGGAGTCTTCTCAAACTCGTTCGGATAGATAATAATCGAAACCAGACGCTCATAGGCTGCAACCTGCGAATTAAGGGTCTTGAGGTTGTCGTTCATAATCTCCTGGAGCTTATTCTTGTCGATACCCTCCTTCTCGCAGATGGCAAAATCAGGCACCACCAAGCCGTAGAGCTTACCGCCATGCTCCAACACAAGCGACTCCGATACGAGTGGCAGGTTGTTGAGCTTATCCTCAATCTGCTCAGGGTAGATATTTTGGCCTGTCTCGGTCAAAATCATGCTCTTGCAACGGCCCTTGATGTAGAGAGTTCCATCCTCGTCGATAGTTCCCATATCGCCCGTATGCAACCAGCCCTCCTTATCTAACACTGCGTTGGTATCCTTCTCGTTCTTGTAGTAGCCGAGCATAACGCACTCACCCTTAACGAGAATCTCGCCAGGGATATTCTGCTGGTCCTCCGAGTCGATTTTAACCTCCAACATACCCTGCAGATACTTACCGCACGAACGGAGCTTAAACTCTGTAGGATCGATAGTTACACTGATAAGTGGAGCACACTCGGTCATACCGTAACCTACGATAATCGGGAAGTGGATAGACTTGAGGAATGCCTCGGTCTCCTTGTTGATAGGAGCACCACCGATAATAAACAACTCGACATTGCCACCGAACGAATCGAGCAACTTCTGACGGATCTTTGCACGGATAACCTCGTTGAGCAACGGAACCTTAATAGCTACGCTCAACGCGCCCTTCTCCAACAATGGAATAATCTGCTTGCGGTAGATCTTCTCCAATACGAGAGGTACCGAAGCGATTACATTCGGACGAACACGCTGCATAGCCTCAACCAACACCTTCGGAGTAGGCATCTTGCCAAGCAGGTTGATGTGTCCGCCAACTGCAAGCGGAGTCAGGAAATCGACAGTGCAACCATAGGCGTGAGCCAACGGCAAAAATGCCAAGGTGCGACGACCCTTCGAGAAGTAGTATGCATCGCTGTTACGAGGCTTCAAAGTCTTGATATATGCAACATTAGCAGTGAGGTTATTCACTGTGAGCATAACACCCTTCGAGTAACCTGTAGTACCCGAAGTGTAGTTCAGCAAAATGAGCTGATCGTTCGGAACATCGGCATACTTGATATCATCAACGGTAAAGCCGTTTGGATAGCGCTTGCGGTAGTTTGCAGTCATGCTGTCCACACACTGTGTCAATGCGCCGTTACGACGCTCAAACAACACATGGTAGTCGGTCAGCGAGAATACACCCTCGATATTTGGCAATGCATCCTCATCCAAGCCCTCCCAGAACGAATCGGTAAGGAACAACAGGCGGCTCTCCGAATGGTTTACGATATGGGCGATATCGTTCGATGTGAAAGTCTGCATAATCGGAACGATAACCGCACCATAGGTCATTGTAGCAATATATACGGCACACCAACGCGGAGTATTGCGGCCCACAAGGGCAATCTTATCGCCGCGCTTGACACCCGCCTCATCGAAGAGGATATGGAGCTTTGCTATCTCCTTGGCAAAGCCGTAGTACGAGTAGCTCTCGCCCGAGAAATAGTCTGTTACGGCACTCATCTCGCGATGCTCGCGAAACGACTGCTCGTACATCTTTATAAGGTTTTCTTGTAACATAAGTTTTCTATATTTATTTATTTAGGGGTATCAGAGCCGCCAGAGGTTTCAACTTGATATTTAAAAACCACTAATTACTCTCTACTCTCTACTCTCTACTAACTACTCTCTATTTATTTAATGCCCATACGCTTAACATCGTAGAGATAACGCTTAATCGAACGCTTAGGGGTTTTCTCAAACTCGCTAATGTGGATTGTAATCGACACCAAACGCTCGTAGGCTGCCACCTGGTCGTTCAAGTTCTTGAGGTTCTCCTTCATAATCTCCTCCAACTTAGCGCGGTCGATACCCTCCTTCTCGCACTGGTCGAAATCAGGCACCACCAAACCGTAGAGCTTGCCCTCATTCTCCATAACGAGCGACTCCATAACGAGCGGCATATTGTTCAACTTATCCTCGATCTGCTCAGGGTAGATATTCTGGCCTGTATCGGTCAAAATCATGGTCTTGCAGCGGCCCTTGATATATACGGTGCCATCCGGATCCATAATACCCATATCACCTGTATGCATCCAACCATCCGGTTCGAGAACAGCCTCGGTATCCTTAGAATTTTTGTAGTAGCCCTGCATCACCATCTCGCCCTTAACGAGGATCTCGCCAGGGATGTACTGAGGATCGTTCGACTCAATCTTAACATCGAGATACTCACGCAAATACTTACCACACGAGCCAAGTTTATACTCCTCAGGCTGAGGTGTTACGCAGATAAGCGGAGCACACTCGGTCATACCATAACCCACGATGATTGGGAAGTGGATAGACTTGAGGAAGGTCTCGGTCTCCTTGTTCATCGGAGCACCACCTACGATAAACATCTCGAGGTTGCCACCGAACGATGCGAGGAGCTTCTCCTTAATTTTCATGCGCACGATCTCGTTCACCAAAGGCACCTTCATTGCGATGCTCAAAGGACCCTTCTCGAGCATTGGAGCAATCTGTTTGCGATACACCTTCTCCAAAACAAGTGGCACCGAGCAGATGATGCTTGGCTGAACCTTCTGCATAGCCTCAACCAACACCTTTGGTGTAGGCATCTTGCCGAGGAGGTTGATATGACCACCCGCAGCCAACGGAGCAAGGAAGTCGAATGCGCAACCAAAGGCGTGAGCCAAAGGCAAGAATGCGAGGGTACGACGACCCTTCTGGAACCAATGCTGCTTAGTTGTCGTATTGATCTTGGTTACTGCGTAGAATATGTTGGCAGTGAGGTTATTAACGGTGAGCATTACACCCTTAGAATAGCCTGTTGTACCCGAAGTGTAGCTCAACACCATAAGTGCATCATTTGGCACATCGGCATACTTGATATCGTTTACGGTAAAGCCGTTAGGAAAACGCTTGCGATAGTTCTCGGTCATCGCGTTCACAAACTTAGTAAGCTTCTCACCCTCGCGCTCGTAGAGAGCGTGGTAGTCGGTAATCGAGAATACAGCCTCCACATTTGGCAAAGAGTCCTCATCCAAGCCCTCCCAATACGAATCGGTGAGGAACAACAAGCGGCTCTCCGAGTGGTTTACAATGTGTGCGATATCGGCAGAGGTAAAGGTCTGCATAATAGGCACAACTACTGCACCATATGTTATTGTAGCGATATATACAACGCACCAACGCGGAGTGTTACGACCTACGAGGGCAATCTTATCGCCCTTCTGAATACCCGCCTCATCGAAGAGGAGGTGCACCTTTGCAATCTCCTTTGCGAAGCCATAGTACGAATAGGTCTCTCCTGTGAAATAATCTGTTACAGCCGACATCTCGCGGTTATCGCGGAATGACTGCTCATACATTTTAATCAAATTTGCATCTAACATACTCTATTATTTTGTTAAGCTATTTATTTTCATCGTTTTTAACCTCGTCCAATAGTCCCAGGCGGGCTGCTATCTCACGACTGAAAAATCCCCACATATCAACCTTCGGCTCGGTGCCGTCGAGAAGTCGCCCCACATTCTTGCGATGTGTCCAGGCGAGCGCCAACGCCACAATAAACGAAAATACGAGGAATGATATAGAGGTGTGATCCAATCCGTGACGGGCATAGATACTACCCGAAAAGATCGATACAAATATCGGGAACGAACAGCCTGCAACCATCGAAGCAAGCGACACATAATTCCATACGGCAAGTGTTATAATCCACACTGCAAAGCATAAGAGAGCGATATTTGGCTGAATACCGGTAACTGCTCCGAGCACCGTCGCAACGCCCTTTCCGCCCCTAAAATTGGCGAAGATGGGGAAGATATGTCCCAAAACGACCACAAAAACTGCCAAAATTTTCATATTCACCACCCAGGCTCCCGACGGAATACCGGTGTCGTATTTGAGCAGTGAAAAGATAGAAACCGCCACAAAACCCTTCAGGAAGTCGATTACAAACACAGGTATAGCGGCGCGTGTACCAAGTACGCGCAGTACATTTGTCGTTCCTGCATTCTTGCTTCCGTGCTCACGAACATCCACTCCGTAGTAGCGTTTGCCGATCCACACCGCGCTCGGAATCGAGCCCAGCAAATATGCGATAATAAACAGAGTTACAATGCAATAGTAGGTTATGACCATATTGTCTTCACATCTGTATTTAATGCAAATATAGTAAGAATTTCTTAACTTCCAAAATATCTCAATGTTCTAAAAATCGCATTTTAAGAAAGTAACAACTAAAAATGTATATTTGTTGCTAAGTTCTGCAATTGTCAAAAATTTTTACTATATTTGCGGGTTATTATATTTTAATATAAACATACACGGGTATGGATTGGAAAAAACACTTATCGGTTCTATCGTCGCCTCAGTGGTGGTGGTCTTGGTTTATGATTGTTATCGGTTGTACACTTCTTGCAACCGGTTATGTACTGTTTATCAGCCCTTACAATATCGTTCCGGGAGGAGTATATGGTGCAGGAATTGTCCTCCACAACATCTTCCCTGATATTCAGGTCGGAACATTTGGCTATATGTTCGATATCGTGCTTTTAATATTGGCATTTATCGTCTTTGGTCCCCGTTTCGGCTCTAAGACGGTAGTAGCAGCACTGCTCACACCAGGAATAATGAACCTTATCACATACCTTGTATATCCAAATAAGGAGGCTATGGATGCACTCGACCCGGCGCAGTTGCTCGGCGGAGTGTTGAATATGTCCGATCACCTTATGCTCACAACCATCGTAGGTGCGGTAGTGCTTGGCGTGGGTGTCGGCCTCGTAGTAAAGGAACAGGCAACCACAGGAGGTACCGATATCGTGGCTATGATGTTGCAGAAGTATTGCAAGATGACCTTCTCGAGCGGAGTGCTTGTAGCCGACTCACTCGTGGTATTGGCAGGTTTGCTCGTTATCGGTTGCGGTATCGGAACCGGAGGTGAGATTTCGAAGGATGCTTGGCAGTTGCCACTCTACTCGCTTATTGCAATCTATATCTCGTCGCGCGTATTGGCATATATGCTCGACGGTGCGTCATACGACCGTATCATCTTTATCGTAACATCTCATCACAACGAGGAGTTCCGCAAATATATCCTCGAGGAGATGGATCGCAGTGGTACATACATCAAGACAAACGGAATGTACACCAATGCCGAGAAGGAGATGATCTTCCTCGTAGTACCTCGTCACGAATTGACAAGAGTACAACGCGCCGTACGCGAATACGACCCTAAGGCGTTTATGGTTGTGGCAAATGCCTATAACACCTTTGGTGAGGGTTTCAAACCAATGCCCGAGAAGCACGAGTTGGAGAATATGTAAGACGAGAGACGAAAGACGAGAGACGAGAGACGAGAGACGAGAGAATGCAAAAACACAACTAACATTATGAATTTAACATCATTGCGTCCGTTGCAGGGCGAAGGAAAGAAGATATTTATCGAGACCTACGGCTGCCAGATGAACTTTGGCGACAGCGAGATTGTCGTTTCGATCATGCAGGAGGAGGGTTACTTCTACACCGAGAAGATCGAAGAGGCCGACATTATTTTGATTAACACCTGCTCGGTGCGCGACAATGCAGAGCAACGCATCTGGGGCCGATTGAGCGAGATGCGCCGTCTGCGTCGCAAGAAGCCTACCCTATTAGTGGGCATCATCGGCTGTATGGCAGAGCGATTGAAGGAGGAGCTACTTGAGAGTGGTACGGGCGTAGATATCGTGGCTGGACCAGATACCTACCGTGACCTTCCAAAGTTGTGTCGTGAG
>JAFZDR010000222.1 GCA_017561105.1 Alistipes sp.
CTCGTCGCCGGGCGAGGTGCGTGAGCGCGACTATGTATATGCCGGATCGTTCTACGCCTTCTCCATGTGGATAGGCTTGGGCGTATTGGCGTTGTACGACCTTCTCTCGAAGGCGTTAAAGAAAAATCATATTACCGCAGCAACCGTGGCTACATCGTTGGCGTTGGTGGTGCCTGCAATTCTCTGTGCCGAGAACTGGGACGATCACGACCGTTCGCACCGCACCATGGCTCGCGATTTGGGCTTCAACTACCTCAATTCGATAGTCGAGAAGGAGGGAGTAAGTCCTATTATTGTGAACTATGGCGACAACGACACCTTCCCATTGTGGTTCAATCAGGAGGTTGACGGAGTGCGCACCGATGTTCGCATTATGAATTCGAGCTACCTCGATGGCGAGTGGTATGTTGACGAGATGAAGTGTAAGGCGAACGATGCCGAGGGTATTCCGTTCTCGTTGCCAAGCCACAAATATACCTTTGTGAACGATTGGATTCCGGTAAATAACAATATCGACCGCGTGGTGGATGCTAAGCAGGTTATGGAGTTTGTGCGCAGCAATGACAAGCGCACGAAGATGGACCTTGGCTATGGTGCACCTGCCGACTATATCCCAACCAAGCGCATCGCATTGCCTGTAGATAAGGATGCTGCTATTGCGTCGGGTATTGTCGAGGAGAAGGATCGCGATTTGATGGTCGACACCGTCTATATCAACATCAACGCAACATCGCTCTCGCGTTCGGAGTTGATGTTGCTGGATATGTTTGCCCACTTCGATTGGAAGCGTCCGATCTACTTTACACAGGTCTATGTGTTGCAGAAGTTCGGCTTGTTGGACTACTTGCAGTTCGACGGCTACTCGTACCGCTTTGTGCCAATTCTCACTCCGTATAAGGATCCGTGGAGCATTGGTCGCATCGATGCGGATTACGCCTACGACAAGCTGATGAACACCTTCCGCTACGGCAACCTCAACAATCCGAAGGTCTATGTGGACTACTTCACACAGTACAACATCTCGGTGTCGCGTGCAAGAGAGGCGTTTGCTCGTGTTGCCCGCGAGTATATCAAGCAGGGCGATGCTCGTCGTGCCGAGGAGTTGCTCGACAGAGGTTTGGAGGTGTTGCCTATAAACCAGATTCGTTTCTCGGAGGCGAACACCTTCCCATTCATCGAGTGCTACTACGACCTTGGCCTGAATGGCAAGGCCGACGCTCTATTGATGGCTTATGGCGATAACCTTATCGACTATATCGAGTATTACTTGCAGTTCGAGGATGTTCAGGGCGATTTGGTTGAGGATATTTTGTACGACAAGCTCGACGAGTTGTCGCGCCTTTACTACCTTGCTGCCTACTACGACCGCGAGAGTGTTGTCTACGGCATCAACGAATATTATCGTACCCTCGGAGCCGAGGACAAGGACCTTATCCTCACACAGCGCGAGAAGGATTCGCTCGGTATTCAGGGCGCACCCAAAACGAAGCTTTAATCAAAAATGAAGAATTAAAAATTAAAAAATAACTCAAATATGGCAAAGTTGAATTTGTACAACACACTCTCTCGTCGTAAGGAGGAGTTTAAACCACTGAATGAGGGTCGCGTAGGTATGTATGTCTGCGGACCAACCGTTTATGGCGATCCACACCTCGGACACACTCGTCCGGCAATCACTTTCGACCTCTTGTTCCGCTACTTGAAGGCAGAGGGTTACAAGGTGCGCTATGTGCGCAACATCACCGATGTAGGTCATCTCGAGCACGACGCTGACGAGGGCGAGGATAAGATTGCAAAGAAGGCTCGCTTGGAGCAGTTGGAGCCTATGGAGGTTGCCCACTACTACACCGAGCGCTACAAGACCTTTATGTCGAAGTTGGGCGTGCAGACCCCTTCGATCGAGCCTCACGCTTCGGGTCATATCATAGAGCAGATCGATTTCGTAAAGCGCATCTTCGATGCAGGCTATGCTTATGAGTCGAATGGTTCGATATACTTCGATGTAGAGAAGTACAACAACGATCACCGCTACGGTATCCTCTCGGGTCGTAACCTCGATGATATCGTAACCGATACCCGCAAGCTCGATGGTCAGGATGACAAGAAGCACTCTTACGACTTTGCGTTGTGGAAGAAGGCTTCGCCTGAGCACATTATGCGTTGGCCTTCGCCATGGAGCGACGGTTTCCCTGGTTGGCACATGGAGTGCTCGGCTATGAGCACCAAGTACCTCGGTGAGCAGTTCGATATCCACGGTGGTGGTATGGACTTGATGTTCCCACACCACGAGTGCGAGATTGCACAATCTACTGCAGCTCTCGGTCACGATTCGGCTCGCTATTGGGTACACAACAATATGATTACCATCAACGGCAAGAAGATGGGTAAGTCGTACAACAACTTCATCACCCTCGAGCAGATGTTCAACGGCGATCACCCTGCATTGGAGCAGGCATACTCGCCAATGACGGTTCGATTCTTCATCCTTCAGGCTCACTATCGTTCGACTCTTGACTTCTCGAACGAGGCGTTGCAGGCAGCAGAGAAGGGCCTTGACCGCTTGATGAAGGGTATCGAGGCGTTGCACAAGGCTCCGGCTGCGGCAACTTCGTCGTTCGATGTGAACGAGATTGAGAGCCGCTGCGCTGAGGCTATGGCCGACGACTTGAACTCGCCAATCGTAATCTCGACAATGTTCGACTATGTGCGCCTCTTCAACCAGCTCTCGGAGGGCAAGCAGACCCTCACCGCAGAGGATAAGGCAAAGGCTGAGTCTATAGTTAAGCGTTGGGTCTTCGATATCCTCGGTTTGGAGAACGAGAAGGCTGAAGCTACAGGTGGTAAGGATATGGTTTCGCCACTCGTAACAATGTTGCTCGATATGCGTATGCAGGCTAAGGCCGACAAGAATTGGGCATTGTCTGACGAGATTCGCGACAAGCTCATCGCTATCGGCATCCGCGTTAAGGACCGCAAGGACGGTTACGACTGGGAGATAGAGTAGTAGGGGTGAAAATCTTGCGCAAATATCTACTGCTTACACTTTTGACTATTGCTTCGGGGGCAGCTTTTGCCTCCGACAATGAGTCGAAGGTCGATACCCTTATTGCAGTAGACAGAGTGCAGATTACAGCCATTAAGCAGGGGTCAGAGCTCCGTCGCGAGGCGGTTGCCGCTTCGGTTTTAGGGGGTCGTACCCTCGAGATGCGAGGTGTTTCGGCTGTCAAGGATGTGATGACCGATATCCCCAACCTCTTTATGCCCGATTACGGCTCGCGTACAACCTCGTCGATATATGTGCGAGGAATGGGCACGCGCATCGACCAACCCGTTGTGGGAATGAATGTCGACAATGTGCCGTTGGCCGACAAAAACCTCTACGATACGGAACTTCCCGATATCGAGCGCATCGAATTTCTGCGAGGCCCTCAGGCGACGCTCTATGGTCGCAATACGATGGGTGGCGTGATAAATGTCTATACACTTTCGCCGCTAACATATCAGGGCTTGCGCCTGCGTGCCGACTATGGCTCGCGAAATGCCTTCCGCGTAGCTGCTTCGTCATACAATAAGTTGGGTGAGAAGTTTGGATTTTCGGTTTCGGCACAATATGCGCATCACGACGGTTATTGGCGTAATTCTTACGACAATTCTCTGTGCGACAAGGAGAACAGCGGCGGTTTTCGCACCAAATTCCAATACCGCAAGGGGGCTTTGAGCATCGACAATACGCTCGCCTTTTCGATAGTGGAGCAGGGCGGTTACCCCTACGAGTATATAGGCTCGCCAAATCCCGAGAAACACCGCGAGGAGCTGGTCGGAAAGATCTGTTACAACGAGCCTTGCACCTATGGTCGTATGGCGGTAAATGATGGTTTGAGTATCCGCTACGAGTTCGAGAAGTTCTCGTTGGCAAGCATCACTTCGTATCAGTATATGAGCGATAAGATGCATATCGACAATGACTTTTTACCGGAGTATTACTTTACGCTCGAACAACGCAAGCAGCAACACAACATCGCCGAAGATTTTGTTCTTCGCTCGAAGGAGGAGGGCAAATATCGCTGGTTGGCAGGAGTTTACGGCTTCTTCAAGCGCGAGAGGATGCAGGCTCCCGTAACCTTTGGAGCAACGGGAATACAACGACTGATTCTCGATAACATAAACAATAACAGCGACGATAACGGAGATCTTCGCTGGGGCGATTTGGAGGGCAATGGAGCCGACGAGTTGTTGCTTGACAGCCAATTTACAACCCACAATAGCGGCGTTGCGGCGTATCATCGTAGCGACCTGCACCTGGGGCGTTGGCGTTTGTCGTTGGGTTTGCGATTAGATTACGAGATGGTGAAGATGTTCTACCACACAAAGACCGAGTCGTGTCGCTCGTTCTTCCCGGACGATAGCTCGCTGCCACCATATACGATATCGACAAAGATCGACAACAGCGATCTGCTTTCGAAAGGCTTTTTGGAGTTTTTGCCGTCGTTCTCGGCTTCGGTCGATTTGGATTCGGCGGGACGAAATATGCTCTACCTCTCCGCCTCGAAGGGATACAAGGCGGGAGGATTTAACACCCAGATGTTCTCGGAGGTGTTACAGCGCGAGCTGAAGGAGGAGATGGGTCTGGCTCAGGATATAGATGTGGATAAACTCTGCGCCTACGACCCCGAGCACAGCTACAATGTGGAGCTGGGTGGTCATTTTGGCACTAAAGATGGTGTCTTTACTGCCGATGCAGCCCTGTTCTATATCGAGTGCGTGGATCAGCAGCTCACAATCTTCCCCGACGAGAATAGCACGGGCCGAATGATGACCAATGCCGGTCGTACTCGCTCCTTTGGAGCGGAGCTCTCGGCAACGGCACGATTGGCTAAAACTTTGGTTTTGCAGGGTTCGTATGGTTATACCAATGCAAAATTTAAACAATTTGTGTCGGGTGGGGTGAATTATGCGGGTAATTTTATACCGTATGCACCAAAAAATTCGTTATCTTTGCGCTTGATGCAGACCGTTCCGTTCCGCTCGCAGTGGATTGACCGCATGGTTTTGGGCTTGGGTGTTATGGGTGCGGGTCGCATCTATTGGAACGAGGCTAACGATGTGTCGCAGCCGTTCTATGCTCTGCTGGAGGCTTCGGTGCGCTTCGAGGGCGAGAAGTGGGCGGTAGATTTTTGGTGCAAGAATGCCACAAACACCAAGTACAATGTCTTCTACTTCGAGTCTATGGGCAATCGCTTTGTGCAACGAGGCCGACCAATGACCGGAGGAGTTAGGGTAATGATAAACATTTTGTAATTAGAGATAAGAGATGAAAAAGTTCATATTTTTTGTAAGCTTGTTGGCGTTGTGTTTTACAACATCGTGTTTGAACGGCGAGGGCTCGGGCTCATCTTCGTCGGCAGAGTACCACGGAACACTCACCGTAACCGATACCGAAACGGGTGAGGTCTCCTATTCAAGCGACAAGAGCACGGTAACCGTTACCATTCCGAACATGTTCGAGGCAAAACTCGATATTGTGTTCAACGATGTTAAGTTCGACAAGATGATGCCGGCATTGAATGTAAAGGTTGAGGGTCTGCCATTCTCGAACACCATTTCGGAGGGTGAAACCACCATCAACTACATCTTTACCGCCGAGAATATCATCCCATCGGTGGGAGGTATCTCGTACAAAAACTACAAGATAGACAAGATCGAGGGCTGCCTTGGTACAAATATCGACGTCAACTTTACAATGTCGTCGAAGGGTAAGTCCGTAAACTTTACAAATCGCACCGAGAGCACCACTTCGGAGGAGTAGAATTTTAACAAAACAAACATATAGAGATTATGAAGGCTGAGTACAAACCTTATGTTGATGAGTTGATTGAACTTGCAATCAAGGAGGATATTGGTGATGGCGATCACACATCGTTGTGCTGCATTCCTGCCGAGGAGCGCGGTCGTATGCGCCTTTTGTGCAAGCAGGAGGGTATTATCGCGGGTATCGAGGTAGCTAAGATGGTTACCGAGCGCTTGGATTCGGAGGTTAAGTTCGAGCAGATTTTGAACGACGGCGACCGCGTAAAAGTGGGCGATGTTGCCTTCTATGTTGAGGGTAACTTGCAGTCGTTGTTGCGTGCGGAACGAATTTTGCTCAACATCATGCAGCGCATGAGTGGTGTTGCAACTCAGACCGCTGTATATGCCGACCGCATCGCCGATCTCCACACTAAGGTGCTCGACACTCGCAAGACCACACCGGGTATGCGCGTGTTGGAGAAGATGGCTGTGAAGATGGGAGGCGGAGAGAATCACCGCATCGGCTTGTTCGATATGATTCTCCTCAAGGATAACCACATCGACTTTGCAGGAGGCGTTGCGAAGGCTGTAACCGGTGCAAAGGAGTACCTCAAGGCTAAGGGCAAGAATATTCCTATCGAGTGCGAGGTGCGTTCGTTGGAGGATATCAAGGAGGTATTTGCTGCAGGAGGTGTCGATCGTATCATGTTCGACAACTTCTCGGTTGAGCAGACTCGCGAGGCTGTGGCTCTCGTTGCAGGTCGTTGCGAGACAGAGTCGAGTGGCGGTATCACCCTCGAGACCTTGCGTGACTATGCCGAGACCGGTGTTGATTTCATCTCGGTAGGTGCTTTGACCCACCAGATCAAGTCGCTTGATATGTCGCTTAAAGCGTGTTAATGGAACAAAAGCAACATATTGACTTTCATATCGTAACAGTGGCCGACAAGCCACTGTTCGACTATTATATTCTCTCGTCCAAGGAGCAGAACTGCGACCTCAACTTTGCAAATATCTTCTGCTGGAGCGCAACCTACCATAGCGAGGTTGCCGAGGCGGAGGATTTTTTGGTTATTCGCTTCGATAATGGTGGTGCCAAGTGCTATATGCAGCCCGTGGGCAGTGGCGATAAGAGGGTAATTCTGGAGTTGTTACGCAGGGATGCCTTCGAGCAACGAACACCGCTGCGCCTGTATGGCCTGTCGCACGAGTGGCGCACATTTTTGGAGGAGAACTACCCCGAGGAGTTCGCATTCGACACTCCGCGAGCACTGTGTGACTACATCTACCGCGTCGATGACTTGGCGCAGTTGCCGGGTCGAAAATATCAACCCAAGCGCAACCACATCAATCGCTTTGTGGCGCGTTATAAGTGGCATGCCGAACCCCTTTCGAGGGCAAATATCAAGGATTGCCTTGCCCTGAACGATAAGTGGCTGGCAAATCGCGAGGTGGGAGATATGGAGCGAGCCGAGCAGCAGACGCTGCGTTGTGCATTCGAAAACTTCGAGGCACTTGGCTTGCGCGGTATTGTGTTGTATGCCGACGGAGTACCTGCCGCCTTTTCGTATGGTACACCGATAAACCACTCAACCTTCTGTACCCACATCGAGAAGCATGATAACACGATAGAGGGTGCTGCAACGATGATAAACCGCCTTATGGCACAGTCGCTGGATGAGGAGTTCGAGTTCGTAAATCGTGAGGATGACCTCGGCTTGGAGGGTTTGCGCTTTGCGAAGATGTCGTATCATCCCGCACTCTTGCTCGATAAAATTTCGGCACTCCACCTTACGGATGAGCAGCGCCAGATGCGACGAATGTGGCACGAAATCTTTGGCGACGAGATTGCCGAGATCGATACATTCTTAATACGCCACTCCGAGGCCGTTCCAATGATTTACAAGGATAGGGATAGGGTTGTGTCGATGCTCTTTGTGGTGCCATTGCAGATGTGGGAGCAGCGCGTGGCATACATCTATGCCGTAGCCACACTTGCCGAGTATCGTGGTCGTGGTATTGCCTCTAATTTGCTTGGCGAGGCGTTGCGCTATATCGAGGAGAGCAGAGCGTTCGATTGTGCCGCACTTATTCCGAGCAGCACCGAGTCGAAACGACTCTACGAGCGCTTAGGCTTCGAAAATGTTCAAAAACCGATGATCTTCCCGGTTAATGACTATTTAGGTACGGGCTCCGTTCCTCACGACCTTGCAATGATAAAGATATGCGAATAAAAAGAGTGGAGAAATCAAATTCCCCACTCTTTTTTTTGTATTATTTCAGACGCTACGCAGCGAAATCCTTAGAGAGCTCTTTTGCTCGCTCCAAAGCCTTATCGATGTTGCCGAGAACATTCTCCTTGCCGAGCATTGCAACGACTCCTGCACGCTCGATAGCATTATATACCTTCTCGTTTACACCCGAAAGAATTACGGTCTGGCCATTCTTGATTGCCGACTCGATAAAGATCTCGAGATTGTGCAAACCTGTCGAGTCGATAAACGACACCTTGCGCATGCGAACGATGCGGATAGGCATAGCGTCGCGCTTTGATGTCAACTCCTCGAACTTGGTGGCTACACCGAAGAAGAACGGACCATCGATCTCGAACACCTCAACACCCTGCGGAATGGCGAGCTGAACATCGCCCTCCTCGCCGTCGTGGTGCAACTCCATCTCGTTACGCAAGATAGAGATCTTCGATGTCTCCATAATTCGGCGCACGAAGAGAACCACAGCCAATACCAAACCAACCTCGATTGCGATAGTGAGGTCGAAGATGATGGTGAGCAACATTGTGGTGAAGAGAATTGCAATATCCGAGCGCGACTGACGGCACATCGAACGAATTGTGCGCCAACCGCTCATGTTGTACGATACCATAATCAACACACCCGCCAAGCAAGGCATCGGAATAGCACCTACCAAGCCGCCCAAGAAGAGCAATACAAGGAGGAGAACTACGGTGTGAACAATACCTGCGATAGGAGTGCGGCCACCATTGTTGATGTTTGCCATTGTACGAGCGATAGCACCTGTAGCAGGGATACCACCGAAGAAAGGAACTACGATATTTGCAGCACCCTGTGCTATAAGCTCGGTGTTAGAGTTATGGCGCGAGTTGATTACGCCGTCGGCAACCATAGCCGAGAGCAACGACTCGATAGCGCCCAACATGGCAATGGTAAATGCTGTAGGGAGCAAGCTCTGAACTGTAGACCAGAATGTTGCACCCTCGGCAAGAGCCGGAATGCGGAATGAAGGCAAGCCCGATGGCAACTCGTAGAGGTCGCCAATGGTTGCTACAGGGTGGATACCCGCAAACCTCTCCAAAGCCCAGGTGAGGGCAGTCATAATGATGATTGCAAGCAACGAGCCCGGCATCTTCTTCGAGATGTAAGGTGTGCCTACGATAATGGCAATTGAGCCAAGGCCGATGCCTAACGACCACCAGTTGATATTACCGAGGTTTGCGAAGTAGCACTCCCACTTCTCGATAAAGTTTGCCGGAACCTTCTCAATGCCAAGACCGAGCAAATCGTTAATCTGTGTCGAGAAGATTGTTACAGCGATACCTGCGGTGAAGCCCACGATGATAGGGTAGGGCATAAACTTGATGATGGTACCGAGCTTGAACACACCCATCAACACGAGCATAATACCCGCCATAA
>JAFZDR010000223.1 GCA_017561105.1 Alistipes sp.
ATTGTATCGGCGCCATCCGTGAGTGAGCATCACCAAATCGAGCTGTTCGCAGCGCACTGCATCGTCAGCCTCGAAGTAGTATTTCGGATTCTCGATATGGCCCTTCAACTCGGAGTTAAGCAACATATACGACAAGATATTGTCGGCATTCTTATCCTCTTTCAACAGATCGGCATCGGTTACCGACACTACGAAATCGCCCTTAACCGGATTACCTGCGCTATTCTTAATAGCAAAGTCGAGATGTACATTCTCTCTTGGTGCGAACTTCTTAACACTCGATGTAATGGTTGCTGCTGCCACCTTGCCACGCACGAAGAAGAGTCGCTGAGCCATCACCTTCTTGGTAACCTTATTTACCACCGAGATTTGAGCCACACCGCTGCGGAGTTTATCGAGCGGAAGGCGTATGCTGCGAGAAAGATCCTCCACTACATAGTTTACAATACCGCGCGACTGGACTATAGCAGCCAACTGTCCGCGCGGATAGTCGGACGATGTCAGAACGCAGAAGAGAATGCTGTTTGTAGCGTGCTCAGGCTTCAACTTTATCACACATCCCGACGGCTGTGCTGTAGGGAGTGTAAACGAGCGAGATAGACCCTCCTTGGTTGAGAGGGTTGCGATATAAGACTCGCCATGCTGCGCTGTAAAGAGGAACTTACCCATACCGTTATGCTCGGTACGGATATCGCACACCTTCGTACCCGACTTTGTAAAGATTGAACCCTCGACCTCTACCGAATGGCCGTCAACGCCTACAGCCTTGAATGCAACAACCTGCTCGACACCTGCTATCAGATTTCCACCCTCAGGCAAAAAGTTGGCCGAGAAGTCATCCTCGAACGACGGAAGCTGGAGCTTTCTATCCAACTTACGGCCATTGGCGTTTATGTACATACATACACAGTCCGACACATTCTTGCTCGGACGGAACGAGAAACGGAAGATTCCGTCATCGTTGGTCTTGGTCATATGACGAGTATTTCGGCCATCTATGCTGAGCGAATACTCCACGACATTATCACGAATAGGGGCATAAAGACTGTTTGTCACCTCGACCACAGCCAAAACCTTACCCGAGCCGTCAAACTCATATTTTACGCTGGTATGGATTGCATCGTCGATATAGTTACCGATCTCGATCTGTCGCGAATAGAGCAACGAGTGGTCGAAGTTGGTCTGCCACTTCGAATATGCACGCAAGGTGTATCGGCCTGCCGTCATCTTCGGAGAGATAGGTATTGCATTGGAGAAGCGGCCGTATCCGCCTATTACCCTCAAACGCGAAACGACATTACCCATCGCATCCACCAACTCCACATATATAAACTTGGTATCGGTAGTTCGATTGAAATAGACCGAATTCACAAGGAAGGCGCTGAAATAGATGGTATCGCCGGCACTATAGAAAGGTTTGTCGGTAACGACATACATCTTCTCCTGCACTCCACCTACGGTGTAGTAGTTGATAAAGCTGCTCGTTACAAAGTCCGAGAAGCCCGATGATAAACCACCACCTGCGTTCAACAGCTGAGCAGATACTCTCGACGGCAACATCAATGCTGCAAGAACCATTACAACCACACAAAATCTCTTCATATCTCAAAAGTTTTATCTATTCTTCAACAATCTTCGAAGCACACTCCACAGCCTGCTCCATATCGTAACCTCGCGATGCGGCAAAGCGAATAAGCTTTGTCTTGGCTTCGTATGGCGAGGAGTATTTCAATGTGCGCAACTTGCGCTGCATCATCTCCTCCAATCGCTCAGTCATATCTGTCGCCTCGAGCATCGGAGCCACCACCTCTTCAATAATATCGCGCGAAACACCCTTTGCGCGTAGCGACATCTTTATTTTATATGCGCCCCAACCGCTCAGATTGAGTTTATCGCGTACGAAAGCCTCGGCATAACGGGCATCATCGATAAATCGCTCAGCCTGCAGGCGTGAAAGCACCTTGCGAGCCTCATCGTCGGCCACGCCCCAGCGCTTCATCAGTCGCAGGGCATCACCCGAAGAGCGTTCCGACCTCGCACACATACGCATCAGCGACTGCAACGCCTGCTGCGGAGTCTTATCCCTTTTTGTGCGCACTATCTTCTGCTCCATACCATTCGCGGTTTCAGGTTGGCATCTTCAATCAACTCGCTGCGCGAAAAGCCCTTCTCGCGCAACATATCGCAGAGCTCAACGCCCGCCTTTTCATATATCTCAAACCACAGCGATCCTCCTTCGCACAACATCTTCTGCGCATTGTTCGCCGTAGCCACATAAAACCTCAAAATATCGTTATCCGGCACAAACAGCGCAGTGTGAGGCTCGAAATCGACCACATTTTTGCGCATATCCACAATATCGCTCTGCGGAATATATGGCGGATTTGACACTATTATATCAAACTCGCCGAGTGTGCTCAAATCCTTCAACGCATCGGCCTCTACAAACTCGACTTTTGCGCCAAGTCGTTCACCATTTTTTCGCGCTATAGCCAACGCCTCGGGCGAAATATCTACAGCAACAACCTTCGACTCCTTGACCAGCTTCGCAAGCGATATCGCTATCGCTCCGCTACCTGTTCCGATATCGAGTATTCGCGCACCGCATTTGGCCGTTTCGGCGATGCGATATACCAACTCCTCCGTTTCGGGACGAGGTATCAACACTCCCTCTGCCACCTCGAACACAAAATCGCAGAACTCGGCTTTGCCCAAGACATACTGCACGGGGCGACCACTCTGCAACTCATCGAGGAGCTCGTTTAGTCCTGCAATCTCGCACTCGTCATCGTAGTGAGCCACAAGCTGCGAAAAGTTATACTCTAATCTATCACAAACCACCATACGAGCCATACTCTCCGCCTCGCGCTCGCCATAGAGCGACACGACTGCCTCTCGGATTGTATGTATTGTTTCGCGTATGGTCATATATTGGATACCCTTAAAGCCCAAATGTTAAATCTACTGCATTGCCAACTCTGCAAGCGCTATCGCAACCACCGACTCGACAACCACCGCTGCGCGCAAAACGATGCAGGCATCGTGGCGTCCCTTAATCACAAGCGGAGCAACCTCGCCCAGCGCCTTATTGTAGGTCATCTGCTCGCGAGCAATGCTTGGTGTAGGTTTTATCGCTGCACGCACCACCAAGTCGTTACCATTGGTGATACCTCCGTTTATACCGCCCTCGTTATTGGTTGCGGTGTGTCCCTCGCCATCGACAAAGCAGTCGTTACGCTCAGAGCCACGAAGTTTTACGCCATCGAAACCACTGCCGAACTCCACACCCTTAACCGCAGGCACAGAGAAGAGCAGGTGAGCAATAATGCTCTCTGCAGAGTCGAAGAATGGCTCTCCTAAGCCTACAGCGACGCCCTTGGCACGGCACTCAACAACGCCACCCACCGAATCGCAGTCGGCAACTGCCGCAGCCACGATATCGGAGAAGTGCGACTTGTCGCGCGAGCCGCCAATCTCTATAATTTCGGTATTGTAATCTACATTTCCGACCACCCTCTTTGCAACAACACCTGCCGCAACAAGCAATACGGTCATACGACCCGAGAATTGACCGCTACCGCGCAAATCAACCTCCGAGCCATACTTGGCACGAGCCGTAAAGTCTATATGCGAAGGGCGATTGTGATTTTCGAACTGCGAATAGTCCGAAGAGCGGGTATCGCCATTCTGGAAGACAATCTCTATCGGCTCACCCGTAGTTATACCATTGACAACGCCCGCACGGAGAGTTGGAATATCCTTTTCGTGGCGAGCGGTTGTACCCTTTGCCGAGGCTCTGCGGCGCGACAAATCGGCCTCGAAATCGGCCTCCGACAAGGCAATACCCTGCGGTACGCCCTCGATGCGCACGCCAATCTCAGGGGTGTGAGATGCGCCCCAGATTGACAACTTAAACTTCGAGCCGAACGAATTATGCCACATATACTACTCCTTTCTCAACGACTCCAACACCGCAAAGAAATCGGGATAACTCTTTGCAACACACTCTGCATCGCGAATAAGCAGCTCACCGTCAGAGCGCAAAGCCGATACCGCCAACGACATCGCAATACGATGGTCATTGTGGCTCGCAACCTCTGCCGAATGGATCTCGCCACCCTTGATATACATTGCATCACCCTCCAAGCGCACATCAACACCGAGTTTCTTATACTCCTCGGCGATAGTCTCGGCACGATTAGACTCTTTGTGCTCCAAGCGATGTGTTCCATATATTACACTCTCACCCTCAGCCGCAGCAGCCAATACCGCCAATGCAGGGAAGAGATCGGGACACTGCGTAGCATCGAACTCAAAAGCGACCAAATCGCGATGCTCCACGGTGATTGAGTTTGGCTCACTCGTAACCAATGCTCCCGCACGCACCAAGGCGTCGCAAATGGCAACATCGGCCTGCTTTGAGAGCATCGAGACATTTGTAAGTGTTATTTTGCCCGCTACGGCACCCGCCACAAGCAACATTGCAGCTGCGCTCCAGTCGCCCTCGATTACGAGGTCTGTCGGCTGATACTTCTGGCCACCCTCAACATAGAACTCCTGATAATCGTTGTGCTGGATATTCACGCCAAACTTCGATGCCAAATCTATCGTCATATCGAGATACGGCTTCGATACCGCATTCTCCACTGCGATAGTGGTATCCTCCTCCACCATTGGCAAAGCCATAAGCAGACCTGTAAGGAACTGCGACGACACCGAACCATCGACATCTATCTCGCCACCACGCATCGGACCACACACCTCAACCGGCAGACGACCACCACCATCGCGAACCGCGACACCGAGTTTGCGAAGCGGCTCAATCATCATATTCATCGGGCGATAAAGGAGTGTTCCCTTGCCCTCTACGGTAATAGGGGTATTACAAAGTGATGCTATAGGCGTAAACATTCTTGTTGCCAAGCCCGACTCTCCAACATTGAGAGTGGAGCTCTGCGGCGCAAGACCGCCATAGACCTTTACGGTGCGCTCATCAAGGCGCTCAACCTTCGCACCAAGCGTCTCAATAACGCTGATTGCCGACATTGTGTCATCACAAAAATCGAGATTGCGCAATACGGTTTCACCCTCGGCTAACAATGCAGCAGCCAAGGCGCGTTGTGCGTAACTTTTAGAGCAGGGAGGCGTTGCCACACCTGCGATTTGCCCTCGGGGGACGGAAGTATCCATATACAATTCAGAATTAAAAATTCAAAAATTTCTTTTTGCCATTAGCTATTGGCCATTAGCCATTAGCTTTTCAAAATCAATTTTTTGTTCTCCGCATTTCGTTATCCGAAGTGCAGTACAAAAAGAACTGATCAGAACTATTTCCCTCTCCTAAAAATTGGAGGTGATTGAGCTATTTTTGCACTAAACGAGGGAGC
>JAFZDR010000224.1 GCA_017561105.1 Alistipes sp.
ACTTCGATGGTACAGTAAACTCGCGCTCATACCACAAGAGATGCTTCTCGGTAATCCACTTACCTACACCCGAAAGTGCCGACTCAATAGCGAATGGAACGAGGATCTCGCCCTGATACGCTGTAGGCTCAGCTGCCTTGATGTCGGTAACGGCATAGTTCCACAAACCGTTGAGGTTCTGCCACTCGCCACGAACGAGCTGTGGACGAGGATACTCAGGTAATACATTCGAAGGATTTACCTTCTCTGCCCACTCTGTGCGGATCTTGTCGCCTGCGATTTTCCATTCAGCCGATGCTGTTGAAATACCAACTGCAAGCAATAGGATTGCTAATAAGGTCTTTTTCATAGTTTAAGATTTTTTAATTGTTGTATAATTGTGAATTATTGTTTGCTCAAAAACTGCTCTGCTCTCTCCAAATCTTCAGGGGTGTCGATACCTACCGTTTCGATATCTGTCACTCCTACACCAATTTTGTAGCCACTCTCCAACCAGCGCAACTGCTCTAACGATTCGGCCTTTTCGAGCGGCGATTGCGGCAGGGTAGTAACCTCCTTTATGCTCTTGGCACGAAAGGCGTAGATGCCTATGTGCTTGTAGAAGGTGTGGCACTTAAGCCACTCGCTACGCTCCACACCACGCAAATATGGCACTATCGAGCGCGAGAAATATATCGCTTCGCCCGCCTCGTTGATAACCACCTTTGGCGAGTTAGGATTTTCGAGAGCCTCGATGTTGTCTTCTGACGAGAATGGCTTTACAAGAGTTGCAATATCTATCTCCTCACGCTCGAAACACGCAATCAGCGTTTCAATCTGCTCGGGTGCGATAAATGGCTCATCACCCTGAATATTGAGGATGATATCGGCTTCGCAACCCAACTTCTCGTACGCCTCGGCACAGCGGTCGGTGCCGCTGCGATGCTCCGATGAGGTCATCACCACCTCGCCGCCGAATGACAATACGGCATTGTAGATACGCTCGTCGTCGGTTGCGACAACCACCTTGTCGATAGCCCTCTTCACCTGCTCGTAGACGCGCTCAACGACCATCTTGCCACCCAACATTGCGAGTGGTTTGGCAGGAAAGCGTGTGCTTGCGTAACGCGCGGGAATAATGGCTATGACACGGAGTTTGTTCATCTGCTATCTGCTATTTTTCGAGTGCAAGTTCCAAAACCTGATCGTTGGTGCGAACATAGTGGAATGTCAAGCCGTCGATATACTCCTTTGTAATCTCCTCGACATCCTTGCGGTTCTCTTCAGGGAGAAGGATAGTGTGAATTCCGGCACGCTTTGCTGCCAAAATCTTCTCCTTCACACCACCGATAGGCAATACACGACCACGCAACGAGGTCTCGCCCGTCATGGCGATACGCTCATTAACCTTGCGGCCTGTGTAGGTCGAAACAATTGATGTTATCATGGTAATACCGGCTGAAGGACCATCCTTTGGTACGGCACCTTCAGGCACATGGATGTTGAGGTCGTTCTTCTCGAACATCTCAGGGTTGATGCCGAGCTCCTTGTGGTGCGCCATAACCCACTCGTGGGCAATGGTTGCCGACTCCTTCATCACATCGCCGAGATTTCCGGTGAGCGAAAGCTTGCCCTTGCCCGGTGTGAGGATACTCTCGATGTAGAGAATGTCGCCACCCACCTGTGTCCAAGCCAAGCCTGTAACAACACCTACCATATCCTTGATTTCGTACTCATCGTTGCGGAACTTTGGTTTGCCGAGAACCTTCTCTACCTGCTCGACAGAGAACGAAGGTGTAAACTCCTCCTCGAAGGCTATCTCCTTGGCACGCGAACGGGCCAACTTGGCCAAGTGCTTGTCCAAAGAACGAACGCCCGATTCACGGGTGTACTCCGAGATAATTTTGTTTACGATATCGCGCTCCACGATCATCTGCTCCTCCTTCAAACCGTGCGCCTCGCACTGCTTGCGGATGAGGTGCTTCTCGGCAATCTCAATCTTATCCTCGAGGATGTAGCCCGGGATATTTATCAACTCCATACGGTCGCGCAATGCAGGATTTACTGCGCCAATATCGTTTGCGGTTGCGATAAAGAGAACCTTCGAGAGGTCGTACTCGGTATCGAGGTAGTTGTCGTGGAATGTTGTATTCTGCTCAGGGTCCAACACCTCCAACAACGCCGACGATGGGTCGCCATGGTTGCTGACGGTAATCTTATCCACCTCATCGAGGATAATCACAGGATTCGACGAACCGCAACGCTTGATTGTTTCGATAATTCGACCCGGCATAGCTCCGATATATGTGCGGCGGTGTCCGCGGATTTCGGCCTCATCGTGCAAACCACCAAGTGCGATACGACCAAACTTGCGACCGAGCGCTGTGGCTACCGACTTTCCGAGTGAGGTTTTACCAACTCCCGGAGGGCCATAGAGACAGAGGATAGGGGATTTTAAATCGCCCTTCAACTTGATAACGGCCAAGTGCTCCAAGATACGATCCTTAACCTCCTCCAAGCCGAAGTGGTCGGCATCGAGCTGCTCGCGTGCACACTTGAGGTCGAGGTTGTCCTCGGTCATCTCCTCCCAAGGGAGGTCAACCATCAACTGCAAGTAGTTCATCTGCACCGAATACTCGGCAACCGCAGGGTTGAGGCGCTCCATCTTTGCGAGCTCCTTCTCGAACATCTCGGCAGTAGCCTTGCTCCACTTCTTCTTCGCTGCAGCCTCGCGCAGACGCTTGATGTCGCCATCCTCGTCATCGCCAAGCTCCTGCTGTATGGTGCGCATCTGCTGCTGCAAGTAGTAGTCGCGCTGCTGCTTGTCGATCTCCAACTTCACCTTGTTCTGGATATCCTGCTTAATCTCGAGTAACTGCTGCTCGCGGATAAGTATCTCGAGCAACTTGCGCGAACGAGCCAACAAACCCGGAGCCTCGAGCAATGCCTGGCGGTCATCGTCCGAGAAATCGAGGTTCGAGCAGATGAAATTGACTATCCCACGCTGCGAGTCGATATTCTTAATCGCAAATGAAGCCTCCTTTGGAATGTTTGGTGAGGTGTTGATGATGTTCAACGCAACATCCTTAATCGACTCGATAAGGGCGTCGAACTCTACGCTGTTGCGCTCGGGTGTCGAGTCGAGCAACGGCGTAACCTTCGCCTTGAAGAATGGCTCGGTCGAGATATACTCGCCCACCTCAATCTTCTCCAATCCCGAGAGAATAACGGTAAGGTTTCCGTTTGGCATCTCGAGGATCTTGAGAATGCGTGCCGCAGTACCTACGCGGTACATATCGTCGGGCGTAGGGGTCTCGATCTCGGCATTGCGCTGCAATACCGCTCCGAGCAAGCCGTTTTCGGCCTGTACTGCGCGAACAAGTGCGATACTCTTCTCGCGACCTACGGTTATAGGG
>JAFZDR010000225.1 GCA_017561105.1 Alistipes sp.
CCTGCAATACCCGCAATCATTGGGCGATAGAGCGGAGTAGTGTCGATATCCTCGTACTTGATAGTGCCGTAGTTGTGGCAATTCTTAATAGTAGTCTTTGTAAAATTGTTGTCAGCTACGGTCAAGAACGATGCGTGGCCTACAATACCGCCAAACTCAGGGGTAAGGGTTGAAGTACAAGTTGCGCCAACCTTATTGAGCTGCTGAACGGTGATGTTTACTCGGTTTACACAGCCCGAAATATCCACACCTGCAGCATCACCGAGCAGACCGCCATAGCGGAAGAAGTTGGCAGTCGAGTACGAAGCCTCAAGCTCGTAGTCCGGGTTATTAACGAGGAGATTACCGCTTGCCGAGCAGTTGGTCATCTTACCTGGGGTCTCGCCGATAGCAAGAATCTTACAAGCGATAGCTCCATAGGCTGCAACGTTATTCGAACAGAGGTCTACATCTACCAACTTCACATTTTTAATCTCAGATGTTGTAGAACCGAACAACGGAGCGTTCAAACCCTTAATCTCGAACTCGCCACCGTCGAAAGTGAAACCGTCAAAGCCCTCGATTGGAGTCCAATCGTAACCAGTCATATCGATATTTGCGGTTACCTTTGCCGACTTTGTAGGATTCATTGCAAAGCGGATAAGAGTCTCCTTGCTGTCGATGATATACTCGGCCGAGTCGTCAACATTCTCCTCGAATGCGAACTCTGCGAACTCGCGAACAACACCCGCCTTGATAGCCTTGTCGCCCGCAGTCTTGAACAGAACCGACATCTGCTCGCCAGTAGTTGTGGTAAGAATAGCCTCGATGGTGCCATACTCGCCAGCAGGGACAACCACATAGATTGGTGTCGCCTCAGCTCCAAGGGTTAAACCCTCGCCAAACGATACTGTAACTGTATCCGAAGTAGAGCCCTCCTGAGCAGTCAACGCACCGGTTGCGCAGTTCACATCGTAAGTACCCGCAATTGCACCATTCTGCGCCTTGACAACAATCTGCGAGAGGGTTTCCTCACCCTTTACAGCGAAGCGGAGCACACCAGTGAGGTGGTGCAAAGCGGGAGCAGAGCCCTCCTCTGCATAGCCATACATAGCAGCTGCCTTGCCGTCGATATTGCCCGCCTTGTACTCCTGAGTTGCAGGGAATACTACAGGATAGCAACCCTCAGCCACCGCCACAACACCTTCAGCAGGCGCAGGGTAGATAACATTGTACGGATAAGTCAATGTGCCGTTAAGGGTAAATGTAGCAGCTGCAGCACCCACAGCCTCGGCAGGAGCTTCATTCGATACTACCCCATTAACTGCGATCTTGTCGCCCTCGCTCCAGTAGAGCGGGTAGAGGTCGCCCACCTTCTCACCGAGCTGAGTACGCGACTCCTCCAACGAAAGGACGATTTCGGTCTGAGCTCCGTTCAGCTGAACGCCAAGGTCTTCGGTCGCATCTGTGGTACACGCAAAACCTGCGAATAACACAGCAACCGCTACGAAAAGTTTAGTCAAATTTTTCATATAAGTAAATTTTAGGTAAATTCTATCTACGCAAATTTAGTAATTATTTACTAATAATGCAAAAAAATCGGGCAAGTTTCCTCGCCCGATTCTCTATTTTCGGCTAATGGCTAATGGCTAATGGCTAAAAGCTAATTAGTAAACCAACTCGTCGCTCTCACCTCCGAAACCGGGAAGGAGTACGCTGTCACCGTAGCCGCCCTCGACAGCCACCTCGAAAATCTCAAATTCAGGTCTTAAGTAATTTTTCATATCTGTAGCTATTCTTGGGGTTATTATTCAACTGAAGGTTTTGCGGTGAGAACCGAACATCCGTCGTAGTTCTCGGTGCCGGTCCAATCGGTTGCCTCACCACTACCATAAATAAAGTTCTGGAAGTTCGATTCGTTGAGCGTCTCAACCTTATACTCCTCATCTTCGACATTGTACTCGCCTACGAGTGTACCGCCAACCTTGCAGTTTGTTGCAAGAACGGTTGCGCTGCGAGCGCCACCCATAATGTGACCTACTCCTGTATATTTCAAAACAGTGCCACTCTCATCAATCTGGAACGCCTTGATGCTGCAGTACGACTCAGCATTCGCAAAGCTCATACTTGTATTACCTACAATACCTCCTACATATGCTGTGCTTGATGCGCCATAAGATCCGCTTACATCGAGATCGCCGGTGTTGATAAATTTGATATTCTCCGATACGGTAGCACCATTACCCAATATCGGGAAGATACCTCCTACGCGCAAATCGGTTGTAGCACCTCCGGTGACAATAATCTTACCTGTGTTGATAACCTTAACTTCGCCTTCGCCGTCTGCCAACAACGACCCGGATTCGCCCAAGTGACCAATGCCGCCAATATAAGCAGATGCAGTAGCATTTTTACCGCCAACGGTTATGTCACCTGTATTCTTGAACGAACCCTTGATTGTAATCGAAGCCTGAGCCATATCGGCAATACCACCCGAAACCTTGAAGTTACCGCTTGAGCGTGCACTACTCATACCGTTCATTATGAATTTACCCGCATTGAAGCAATCCTCCAATACTACCGGGCCTGCATTCTCCTGACGAGGATAGAAGCCCGAGCAACGGAATGCATTTGCACTCTTGAATGTCTCGGTAAACTCAATGTTGCCATAGTTACCGCAACGAATCATTGTACGTGCGCTTGTCGAAGATGTGATGATATCGAACATGCCACCGACAAAGGTGTCAGAGCCCTTGTCAGAGCCAGTGATATCTGGATCGCCAACATAACCCGAAATGGTCATATTACCATAGTTGTAGACATCTGTCCAAGTCTTGCCAGGGTTGGTTTGGGCTGCCGAAATACCGCCAATGTGCATTGTGCTACTTGTGCTACCCGACATATTGATTGCACCGTAGTTAGCGCACGATGTGAGGTTGTTATCAGGGTCGTAAACGAGTCCCGAGATGTACAAACGAGTTGCATTTGTAGTCTTACCCGAGAATGTGATAACACCCTTGGTTGGATCGTCTGCAGAACCGTTAATAAGATTGTCACCATGACCGGTTGTGCGGTAGCCGATGCCCGACAAGAAGAGTTTCTTTGTAGTTCCCGTGACGGTGATATTACCCAAATTCTGCATATCCGAGCAGGTGTGAGTCTTCGCATCAGTATCCACTACTGACGAGCCGATACAGCCACCGAGGATTGTATCTCCTGCTGTCGAAGTACCTGCGAAAAGGATATTACCGCGGTTGCGATAGATTTTATCTGTGTATGCCGTTGATCCGTGTGCCTGCGCACGTGCAACGCAACCACCAATGTAGCAAGCTGTACCGATTGTAGCATCCTCGGTTACGGTGATCGAGCCGTCGAACTCTACCACGTTTGTGCCCTTGTAGCAGAGACCGATTACACCTCCTGCGTGGAGTCCGCCATTGAGCTGACCGCTGATGATGATGTCCGCCTTGCTTCTGTCGGTTGTCTGGCCCGCATAGGTCAAACCGATATTTCCGCCCACCATCACCTCGCAGCCGAATGTTCCCGAGATTGTGATGTCGCCATCCGAAACAACACTGCCACTCTCTTTGAGGTCGGTACTGAGGTAGCCTACAATGCCGGCAACGCGAAATTGCGAAATGGTCTTGGTGCTCAACTCTGTAACAGTTGCAGAAACCTCGATATCGCCGTGGTTCTCACCACCATAAATACCACCCTCGGTCTTGTAACCAACAATACCTGCGATTACATACGAACCATCCTTGTAGTCATTGTCGGCAGTTGCACGTTTGCCATTTGTATTCAAATTGCCCGATATGGTAATCTTGCCATAGTTCTTATCGTAGTACAGAGCTGCCTGAGCGTATCCTGCAATACCACCAACTCGGAAGGTGTTTGCTACTCCCTCAGGACGGCTTATGCCAACATTGATAGGGGCATTATTGGTACAGCCCTCGATGCGATAGCCAATCTTGTTTTTGGTGTCGGCGTAGATGTTGTAAGCTACGACACCTCCAACATCAATAGTTCCACTCGCCAATGATCCCTCTGCCAAATTAACGGTGCCAAAGTTGTGGCAATTGTACATTGCACAGCTGTTTGAACGACCAATAACACCTCCAACATTTAAGTTACCATGTGAGTGACCGCCATTAGCCCACTCAATTACACCATAGTTTGTACAATCTCTGAACACAGCTTTGGTTATCTCACTCGAAGCATAGCCGAGGACACCTGCAATATATGTATTTTCAGTGTCAAGACCTACCGAAACCTTACCCTTATTCACACAGTTTGTAATGTGTACGCCTGTATTGTTACTAGCACTTGCACCGGCAACACCACCAACGTAAGTTGTTGGATATTTTGTTGCAGTAGTAGGGTTAGCGCAAGAGATATCTGCGTTGTTTGAACAGTTGTAAATGTTTGAGTAAACGACAGTTGCATCGCTCTTTGTGAACTCTTGAGCCATACCTACAACACCTCCTGCAACCAGGTTGCAAGACTCGGTCTGACCATTGCCGAAGCCCTTGAGTACGGTCACGCTTGTGTAGTTGTGACACGAGTCGAACTCTACACCCTTTGCGTATGCCACAAGACCCGCATAGCGGAACTGCATAGCGCCTGCAACACCGAGCAAATTCTCATTCTTCACGGTAACCTTACCCGACGACGAACAATTCTTCACGGTTGGAAGAATTGTGTCGGTAGCTGTGATGCACTCAGCCAATCCACCGACGTTAATCTTGTCGAAAGACTCGATATTTACATCCTTGAGGTGCAAGCCCTTGAACGATGCGCTTGTAGTGCCGAAGAGCGGAGCTGTCAAGCCCTTAATTGCGTAGCCGTTACCGTTGATTGTGCCGGCATAGCCCTCGATTGGAGTCCAAGCCTCGCCCGAGAGGTCAACATCTGCAACAAACAATACATCCTTCTCCAAAGTTGCTGCCTGAGCTGCGAACTCCTTCAAGGTTGCCACATCCTTAACCACAAACACCGAAGTATTTGGTGTATAGACGATTGCGTTCGAGAACTCACGCACATTACCTGCTGTGAGAGGCTTCTCGTCGCCGGCCTTAACGGTTGCGTACATAACACCGCCATCCTCGTCGTACAAAGTGACATAGAGCTCGTTGTA
>JAFZDR010000226.1 GCA_017561105.1 Alistipes sp.
AGTATCGGCACTGCGGGTGCTGCATGGATAGGTTCAGCTGTGGTGTTACTCTTGGTGGTGGCACTCTCGCGACGAATTAAGGATATTATGGTTATGCTTATCCTCGGCATTATGCTCTCGTCGGGCGTAGGTGCTGTGGTCGAGATACTACAGTATTTCAGCAACGAAGCGTCGCTAAAGTCCTATGTTGTATGGACTATGGGATCGCTCGGCGATGTTACCTCGGGTCAGCTTGCGCTGCTTGCCCCTATCGTTGTGGTAGGCTTGGCTATGGCTGTGGCGACTATTAAACCTATGAATATGCTCCTTGCGGGCGAGCGCTATGCCGCCTCGATGGGACTAAATATCTCGCGTACTCGCACAATTGTACTCACTGCAACAACCCTCTTGGCAGGTACGGTAACTGCATTTTGCGGCCCGATAGGCTTTGTAGGTATAGCAGTGCCGCATATCGCGCGAATGGTGTTCCGCTCGGCTGATCACCGCGTACTCCTGCCGGGAACTATCCTCGCGGGTGTGGTAATGTTGCTTGTGGGTGATATTGTGGCAAAGTATTTTGCTCTGCCGATAAATACCATCACCGCGCTGATGGGTATTCCGATTGTAATCTATATTGTAACACGCAAACGATGATCAGGCTCGAAAACATATCGCTCTCGTATGGCTCGCGCACAATTTTGCGCGATGTGTCGTTGCATCTCGGCAAGGGAGAGTTGTGTGCCCTTGTAGGTCGCAATGGCGCAGGTAAGAGCACCCTGCTCCGAGCCTTAACTTCGAATGCGGCAACCCGTATCGACGGTGTGCCGATGCGCGAGCTCTCGCCCGAGCAGTTGGCGCAAAGCGTTGCTATCGTTACCACCGAGCGCATCCGCATCGAGAATATGTTGGTGGAGGATTTGGTAGCTATGGGACGCGCACCATATACCAATTGGGTAGGACATCTTCAAGAGGTGGACCGCCGGATTGTTGGCGAGGCTATCGCAATGGTGGGGTTGAGCGACTTTGCCAAGCGCGATATCTCGACTCTCTCGGACGGAGAGTTGCAGCGTGCAATGATTGCTCGTGCCATAGCGCAACAGACGGCCACAATTCTGCTCGATGAGCCGACCGCCTTCCTCGATATCCCTACTCGCTTCGAGGTGTGTCGTCTGCTTGCCGATTTGGCGCATAAGGAGGGTAAAACAATCCTCTTCTCGACCCACGATTTGGACTCGGCACTCCCCGTTTGCGACTCGTTTGCCATTATCGAGGGCGACCAGCTCCGCAAGCTCGCAACTGCCGATGCCGCAGCCGAAATGGATAGAATTTTCAAACAATAATACACTATAAACTAAACTATTATGAAGAGAATTTTTATTTTTGTCACAATGTTGGTTGCTACGGTAGCCGCATTTGCAGCGCAGCCTCGCGCAGAGTATCCTCGTCCGCAGTTCGAGCGCAGCGAGTGGGTAAACCTCAATGGTGAGTGGACCTACGAGCTCGACCTTGCAAACACCGGTTTCGAGCGTAGAATCTACGAGAGCAAGGGCTTTGGTGGCAAGATTATCGTGCCTTTCTGCCCTGAGAGTAAGCTTTCGGGTGTTGAGCACAAGGATATCATCACCGGTATCTGGTACCACCGCACAATTCAGGCCCCTGCAACTTGGAGCGACAAGAAGATTATGCTCCACTTCGGCGCAGTATATTACGAGGCGGAGGTATATGTGGATGGCAAATTCGTAGGTCGCCACTTCGGTGGTTCGTCGCCATTTGCACTCGATGTAACAAAGTTTTTGGCTGACGGCAAGGTGCACGACCTTGTAGTTCGCGCTAACAGCGACCTTCGTCGTCGCACTCAGGGCTCAGGTAAGCAGTCGTTGCGTTCGTTCTCGTATGGTTGCGTCTATACCCGCACAACCGGTATCTGGCAGACCGTATGGTTGGAGGCTACAAATAACTACTCGCTCGACCATGTACAGGTTATTACCGATATCGATCAGCACCATGTTGTCTTCACTCCGCGCTACTACCGCACTATGGCTTCGAATACCTTGACCATCAACATCAAGGATAATGGCAAGCTCGTAGCGAAGAAGGTTATGCCGCAGGTGGAGGGTATGCCTATCATTGTTCCGATGAAGAAGTACCAGACTTGGTCGCCTGAGAATCCAAAGCTCTACGATGTGGAGTATATCATCAGCGACAAGGATGGCAAGGTGCTCGATAAGATTTCGTCGTACCTCGGCATGCGTAAGGTTCACACCGACGGCAACAAGGTATATCTCAACAACAAGCCATACTATCAGCGCCTTGTGCTCGATCAGGGCTTCTATCCTGACGGCATCTGGACAGCACCAAGCGACGATGCTCTCCGCCGCGATATCGAGTTGTCGATGGAGGTTGGTTTCAATGGTGCTCGTTTGCACCAGAAGGTGTTTGAGGAGCGTTTCCTCTATTGGGCTGACAAGCTTGGCTACCTCGTTTGGGGCGAGTATGCAAGCTGGGGTATCGATGTGTCGTTGCCTGAGACTGCTCGTAACTTTATCTCGGAGTGGCAGAATATCGTTGTTCGCGACCGCAACCACCCATCAATCGTAACTTGGACTCCATTCAATGAGACTTGGTATCCTGATAATGTTCAGTACCCTCGTTTTGTGAAGGATGTCTACGATGCAACCCATATTACCGACCCAACCCGCCCTGTAAATACAGCGAGTGGCGGTATTATTACCAACGAGTACGACATCTGCGCTATGCACTGCTACGAGCAGGAGGGCGAGAAGCTCAAGAATACTGTATATAACCCTGAGACCGGAGCTTTCCGCCACAATCGTTCGCGTACACAGGTGTTGTACAAGACTTCGAGCGGTTGTCCGGTAGTTGGCGACGTAGTGAATAAGGCCGAGTTTGTTCAGGCTGTTTACGACGGCAAGCGTCCATATATCCTCGACGAGTTTGGCGGTATCAAGTGCCTCGAGACAACTCCTGGTGTTGAGATTGACCAGAAGGGTAAGCCTCGTACAGCATCGTGGGGTTATGGTAAATCGGCTGTTACACGCGAGGACTTCTACAAGCGTTTGGCTGAGCAGGTTAATGCGTTGCTTTCGATCAACGATAAGGTTTGGGGCTACTGCTACACCCAGCTCACCGATGTTGAGCAGGAGGAGAACGGTATCTTCTACTACAATCGTGAGAAGAAGTACGACTCGGCTCGCTTGAAGAGTATCTTCGGCAAGAACCCCGAGATGAAGTAATATAAGCGCTCCACAAAAGCGTTTTCCGCAAAGAAAATTTGCCTCACTTTCGATGAAAAGTGGGGCTTTTTTGTGGGGAATTGGAGGCTATTTGGCTAAAATTCAACTAATTTTTAATTTTTAATTTTGCATTTTGAATTTTATTCGTACCTTTGCACCGCTAAATGCCCCTGTAGGGCTATAGCGGTAAGGCCCGTTCGTCTATCGGCTAGGACGCAAGATTTTCATTCTTGAAAGACGAGTTCGACTCTCGTACGGGCTACAAACGACGGGGGGGGAGAGTTCAACTACAGCGCAAATCGCTGATGATGAAAACTTTACAAACCTTTTCGGGCAAACAGAATAAACTTTGGAGCGGGCTTCGAGCCTATCCGCAACCGGCCAAGGCCGTGAAAAAGAGGAGTCTACTCTATAAATAGACAGGAGGGGGGTGCGCCTTGAATGTGCCCAAGAATTAGAAAAAAATAGAATAACAAATAATAAAAAAGAAAACTACTATGGCAAATCACAAGTCATCTGAGAAGAGAATCCGCCAGACAGCAACTAAGCGTGCACACAACCGTCTTTATCACAAGACTACTCGTAACGCTATCAAGGCTCTCCGCAACACTACTGAGAAGAGCGCTGCTGAGGCTTTGCTTCCAAAGGTAACAGCTATGTTGGACAAGTTGGCTAAGACTAACATCATCCACAAGAACAAGGCTGCTAACCTTAAGAGCGCAGCACAGTTGCATGTAAACGCACTCTAATTTAGAGTCGTCGGCAACAGCAATAGAACGGACTGCCCGAAAAGGTAGTCCGTTTGTTGTATTGAACAAACCTTAAAACACTATAAATATGAAGATTAAAACTGCAATTTTGGCTCTCGTGGCACTCCTCTTTGCATTTGAGGGTGTTGCTCAGGTCGAGCTTCCGAAGGGCCGCAATGTAAACTTTGGCCTTCAGGCTCACCGTGGACTTTCGCACCGATTTCCAGAGAATACGGTTGTAGCATTCCGTGAGGCAGCAAAAGTTCCTTGCTTCTACGGCATGGAGACCGATGTGCAGATGACAAAGGACGGAGTCCTTGTATGTATGCACGACAAGACTATCGACCGCACCACAAATGGTACAGGCAAGGTTAGTGACTACACTTGGAAGGAGTTACGCAAGCTTCGTATTGACGGTGGCGACGGCTGGAACGAGAAGTATGCCAACAAGCTCCGCATTCCAACCTTTAAGGAGTACCTCAAGGTGTGCAAGAAGTCAAACCTTGTACCTTATGTAGAGTTGAAGTTCCTCACACTCGAGGGTGTAAGAAAGACTGTCGAGACTCTTCACAAGATGGGTATGGAGGGCAAGTATGTGCTCACTTCGTTCCGCTGGAGATATCTCAAGGAGGCTGCAAAGTATTCTGATGCACCTCTCGAATTTATGCACAAGCGATACACTCCGGAGTTGGTCGATAAGATTAAGAATATCAAGAACTGCGTAATTCGCCCAATGGCACGCCGCACAACCAAGGAGCTTGTGGACTATTGCCACTCGCAGGGTCTTATGGTTGAGTGCTATGGACTTCCTTTGCGCGATGCCGATTATGTCAACAAATTGCGCTCATGGGGTGTCAAGGGTGGTACCTGCAACGATTACAAGTGGTTAAACCTCGATAACAAATAGAAAAGAGGGTTGCTCAACACTAAGTTGGACAACCCTTTTTTATGGTCGTTTTATAATAACTATCACTTATCGGCTCGTTGTGATAGGAGCAATAGTCCGAGCATTGTGAAGGCTGCATTTACAAGAAGTATCTCGAAACCGAACTTGTAGCCGCCGAAAAGCGTTTGCGAGTAGTGGTCGAGCAGGAATGAGAGTGCGGGTGCGAGAACCACAACAAGTGGAACCCATCGGTCGCGCACGCGCAACTTTGTAAAGATTCCGAAGGCGAACATTCCGAGCAGTGGGCCATAGGTGTAGCTCGCCAGGCGATAGAAGAGGTTTATCGCGCTGTCGTTGCTCCAGCGTTCGAAGGCGAGCATCAGCACCATAAGCATGGCCGCTATTGCTATGTGTGCAATCTTGCGTACGCGCGTCAACTCCTCCTCGCTACGCCCCCTTTTGTTGCTGAAAATATCCATCGTAAACGAGGTTGTCAGCGAGGTGAGTGCACCTCCTGTAGTGGAGAAGGTTGATGATACGATACCCAAAACCAACAAGACCGACAGCGCCGTGGGCACACCCTCGCGAGTGGCTACAAAGGCAAAAACATCATCGGGTTTGGCAACACTCAGATTGCTCTCTACGAGGTAGAGGTGGAGCATTGCGCCCAACACCAACATCAAACCGATAATGGCCGTCTGCGAAATGGATGAGAGTATCATATTGCGTTGAGCCGAACGCTCGGTGCGACTACTCAAGACACGCTGCATTACATCCTGGTCAAGACCCGTATTCGCCACTATAAGGAAGATTCCCGAGATGAACATCTTGAGGAAGTGGCGGTTGTCGTTCACATCATCGAAGAAGAATATCTGTGTGAAACCGCGCTCTGAAGCCTGCTCCATAGCCTCGCCAAGCGACAAGCCGAGCGAGCGCAACACAAAGAGTATGGCGAGCATGATGCAACCCACCATGCAAAGCGTTTTCAATACATCGGTCCAAACTACCGATGCGACGCCTCCTCTGCGGGTGTAGAGCCACACAAGGAGCATAAATAGTGCCGCCGTAACGAAGAATGGAACACCGAGCGTGTTGCACAAGAGCTGCTGCACCACAATACATATCACAAAGGCTCGCAACGATGCACTCAGCACCTTAGAAACGAAGAATATCCAGGCACCCGAGCGGTGGCTGCTGATGCCGAAGCGACCGTCGAGATATTCGTATAGTGAGGTTACATTCAGTCGGTAAAAGAGCGGAATAAGCAGATAGGCGATAACGGTATAACCCACTATCACGCCCAACATAAATTGCAGGTAGGAGAACGCTCCCGCAGCTACCGAACCCGGTAGTGAAATGAGCGAAATACCCGAAATCGGCGCACCCATCATAGCTACAGCAACCACCAATGGCGACTGTCGACGACCTCCTTTGAAGAAGGTTTCGTTGTTGCCATTGCGGCTCGACCTCGTCGCCACCACAAAGAGTAGCAAGAGGTAGGCTGTGATAGTTATAAGGGTTGGTATAGCCGCCATCTCACACTATAATCTGTCCAATACTCGGCGAATAATCTCTACACTCTCGCGAATCTCATCGTCCGAAATTACGAGCGGTGGTGAGATACGGAATGCGGTGGCACAGTAGAGGAACCAATCGCTCATAATGCCCTCCTCCTTGAACAACTCCATAACCTTGAAGAGTCGCTCCTCGCTGCCGAGCTCCACAGCCAAAAGCAAGCCGCTGCGGCGAATTTCGAGCACTGCAGGGTGATCTTTGAGCAGCTCCTCGTACAAAGCGCCCTTGCGCTCGACCTCGGCAATGACACTATTCTCCTTGAGGTAGCGGAATGCGGCCAAACCCGCTGCACAACATACGGGGTGGCCACCAAAAGTGGTGATATGACCGAGTACGGGGTCGGTCTGGAGCGAGTCCATAATCTCCTTCGATGATATGAATGCTCCAAGCGGCATACCTCCGCCAAAGGCCTTGGCAAGGCAGATGATATCGGGAGTTACGCCATATTTCTGGCAGGCGAACATCTCGCCCGAACGACCCATTCCGACCTGAATTTCATCGAAGATGAGCAGTGCACCCACCTCATCGCATCGCTTGCGCAACGCCTGGAGGTAACCCTCCTGCGGAAGGCGTACGCCCGCTTCGCCCTGAACCGGCTCGCACAATACACATGCGGTTCTTTCGGTAATCTTCTCTAAATCCTCAAATGAGTTGAAATCCAGCGCCTTGCAGTCGGGCAAAAGTGGGCGGAATGCGGCCTTCCACTCCTCCCCTTCGGGCTCACCCATCATACTCATAGCTCCGTGTGTAGAGCCGTGGTAGGCGCGTCGCATCGATATCATCTCGGTGCGGTGGGTATATCGTTTAGCTAACTTCAAAGCTCCCTCGACAGCCTCGGCTCCCGAGTTGAGGAAGTAGACGCTCTCGAGTGGCTCGGGTAACGCCTCGGCAATCTCGACAGCATACTCCACCTGAGGTCGCTCGACCATCTCGCCATAGACCATAACATGCATATATCGCTCGGCTTGACGCTTTACGGCCTCGATAACCGCAGGGTTTGCGTGGCCGACATTGCTCACCGAGACACCCGACACAAGGTCGAAGTAGCGTTTGCCCTCGGGTGTATAGAAGAAGACACCCTCGGCACGCTCAACACCTACGAGCATAGGCGAAGGCGAGGTCTGTGCCACATTGGCGAGAAACTGACGGCGAAGAATTTGTGCGTTTGACATATCGTTTCAATCTTTTATTATGCAAAGTTACAAATTATAGTGCAGACCGCTAAATAATTTCTGCTAATTGTGAGCTTTTTTGCTCCTTTGAAAATAAATTTCTATATTTGTAGTGATGAAAAATCGTCTTTGAATAAAAAAGAAGCGTCGTGGATATAGTTATAACATATGTAGACGGCCTCGATCCCGTATGGCAGCGCGACTACGAGAAACACACCAACCAGCCTGTGTTGGAGAAGCGTTTTCGCGATTGGGGAACACTGCGATATCTCTTCCGCGGTATAGCGGTGAATATGCCTTTTATCCGCAAGGTGCATCTTGTCGTGTCGCACGAGAGTCAGGTGCCCGAGTGGGTAAATCGCGATGAGGTGCATGTTGTCCTCCACAAGGATATTATCCCTGCCGAGTATCTCCCTACATTCAACTGCAACCCTATCGAGATGCATCTGCATCGCATCGAGGGGCTTGATGAGGAGTATCTCTACTTCAACGACGATGTCTTTCCGATGAAGCCTTGTGCGCCGAACGACTTCTTTGAAGCCGGCCACTGCTTCCTTGGCATGTCACGCCACCTCTTTGTCTTCGATATGTTTAAGAGGATTTGTCGCAACTCCGACCGCCTGGCGCGTAAGGCGTTGGGACTAAAGCCTTCGCTCCTCTTCCTCCGTCCGCAGCATGTTTGCACCCCTATGTTCAAGAGCGAGTGCGAGGAGCTCTACGGCAAGGTCAAGGAGGAGATTGCAAAGACCTCGAGTGCACGAACCCGCAACGGAGAGAATCTCAATCAATACCTCTTCCTCGACTATATGTTCCTGAAGGGACGACTCATCAACCATCGCCTCTCGAAGAAGCATTTCTCGGTGGGAATTGTTTCGGGCGAGAAGTTGAGAAAGTTTATTACACAGCCCTCGCATCAGTTGGTCTGCATAAACGATGTGCAACTCTCCGAGGAGCGTTATGTTGAGCTTCGCAAGGCTCTGCTCGACGCCTTCGAGGTGCGTTTCCCACAGAGATCTAAGTATGAACAATCGTTATAAATTGTCGCTTATTGTCCCAATCTATGGGGTGGAGAAGTATATCCGTAAGTTTGCCGAGACGGCTCTCGGGCAGACCTACGAGGATATGGAGTTTATATTTGTGAACGACGGCACGAAGGATCGCTCGATGGAGATTTTGGCGGAACTTATCGATGAGAAATTTGCACACCTGAAACCACGCATCGTAATCGTAAACAAGGAGAACGGAGGTCTGCCTTCGGCGCGTAAAAGCGGCTTGGAGGTGGCTCAGGGTGAGTATATCCTCTTTGCCGATTCGGATGATTGGCTCGAACTGGATGCCGTCGAGAGGGTGATGGCCGAGGCGGAGCGTACCGATGCTGATATGGTCTACTTCAACCTTGTAAAGGAGTATGGCCACAAGCAGAGCGTAAAGCACGAACGCAGCTATACTGCCGCGACAAAGGTGCGATGGATTGAAAATATGTTCAACTATCGCTCGTTCGGTTATACCGTAACCAAGTGCTTCCGTCGCAAG
>JAFZDR010000227.1 GCA_017561105.1 Alistipes sp.
CCGAGGATGATACACTAGGTGGTGATAAGGCCATGAGTTAGGAGATTAAGAAGTTCTGCACCATTGGCAAGGACCTTTCCGTATATTTCTACGGCCACCTCATCGACCGCAACAGCGAATTCTACAAGAGCGGTCTTGGCTCGAAGGTGTGCTACAAGAGCCCTTCAGGCTCGGAGATTGCCGACGAGTACCGCTTCTCGGGTATGGGTAGCTGGCTCTCGCAGTATATGGCGCAGACCTTTGTTATCGCCGACTCTCGATTCCCTGAGTGGCGCGAGTTGCTCAAAGGCTTGGTTGATCGTGCCGCATCGGTTGGCGGAAGTGCCGCATTCTTCGACCAGATGGGTAAAGGTTATGGCAAAAAGGTGCCTTGGGATACCTCTCGCGAGTTCCCTGTACCCGACACCCGTCTTGTCTACGACAAGGGTCAGACAATGAAGATTGTCCGCGACTATGCCCGCAGCAAGTATGGCGATGAGTTCGGTATCGGCTCGGAGCATATTGTCGACTACTCGTCGCACTATGTCGATTTCACAATGTCGAACGGTATTCTCTACGGCAAGCAGGACTTTACAGAGTTGATGCGATACACCTTCCCTGAGATTAAATTCTCGAACCGCAACCAGCGCGACGATTTGGATGTTGAGCGCCGTGTAAACATGACTCTTTTGAAGGGTCTGTGCAACGATATTGAGATCTATCGCTGCCGTGGTTTGATCGACCAGACTCCTCGCTATCAGGCCTACCTCGCAGCCGTAAACGGAATTCGTGAGAGATACAAGGATTGCTTTATGTTTGGCCGTTTCCGCGATATTTTGGGCTTCAACAGCTCGAACAAGAAGGTGCAGGCCAAGAGTTTCGTTGGCGAGAAGCGAATGGTTGTAGCTGCAACAAACGAGTTCGAGAAGGGCGTTATCTCAACCGACATAGCAGTACCGGGCTACCGCTATGTGGAGTGCCAGACACTCGGCAATGCGAAGGTTTCGGCCGACGGAAAGAAGGTCGAGCTCGGACAGTACGACTTGGCAGTTCTTCTCTTTGAGAAGGAGTAAATTTGCCGCAAAAAAGAGAAAAAGGGGTATTACTCAGGCGGGTAATGCCCTTTTTTTATTGAAAAATAGTTCGTTATTGGAATAAATTGACTACCTTTGCGGACTATTTATTAGAAATAAATAATCAACAAAACCATAAATTACCATGAGAGCAGTTCAATTTGGAGCAGGAAATATCGGACGCGGATTTATCGGCGCGGTATTGGAGCAGGCAGGTTACCATGTGGTATATGCCGATGTTAACCAGGAGGTTATCGACCTCATCAACGAGAAGAAGGAGTACACCGTACTCGTTAAGGATGTAGATTGCGTAGAGCAGCACATCACCAATATCTCGGCTGTAAATTCACTCACTCCGGCAGTTGTCGAGGAGATTGCAAAGGCCGATATTGTAACCACTGCAGTAGGTGTGGTTATCCTTCCACGCATCGCTCCAACCATTGCCAAGGCCATCGTAGCGCGCTACGAGGCAGGCTTGGAGCAGCCGCTCAACATCATCGCTTGCGAGAATGCAGTTCGTGCATCGTCGCAGTTGAAAGAGCATGTCCTCTCGCACCTCTCGGAGGAGCAGCAGGCATATTGCAACAAGTGGGTAGGCTTCCCTGACTGCTCGGTAGACCGTATCGTTCCACCTGTACGCACCGAGAACCCTATCGATGTAGTCGTAGAGGCGTTCTACGAGTGGAATGTAGAGGAGAAGTCGTTTGTAGGTGAGGTACCGCAGATTGCAGGTATGAACCTCGCTGACAACCTCATCGCATACATCGAGCGCAAGCTCTTCACCCTCAACACTGGTCACGCTATCACTGCCTATATCGGCAAGTTGCGCGGCAAGGCAACCATCGACGAGAGTATCGCCGATGAGGAGATCTTCACTATCGTTAAGTCGGCAATGCAGGAGAGCGGTTTGGGCTTGGTTGCAAAGTATGGCTTCGACAAGGAGGCTCACTTCAAGTATATCGAGAAGATTATCGGTCGCTTCCGCAACCCATACCTCAAGGATGATGTTACCCGCGTAGGTCGCGAGCCATTGCGTAAGTTGTCGGCTTCGGACCGTCTTATCAAGCCTATGCTCACCGCACACGAGGCTGGTGTAGCTACACCTAACCTCCTCTTGGGTATCGGTGCAGCATTGCACTACAACAACGCTGAGGATGCTCAGAGCGTAGAGTTGCAGGCAAAGATTGCAGAGCTCGGTTTGGAGGGCGCAATCAAGGCTGTAACAGGCATCGAGAACGAGGCTCTCGTTGCTGAGATTATCAAGGCATACAACGAAATTAAGTAATAAAACGAAATAACTATTATGACACCTGAACAGCAGAAAAAATTTAAGTATTGGCAGTGGCGCACACTCATCGGTACGATGGTGGGCTACATCTTCTTCTACCTTATTCGCAAGAACTTCTCGTTTGCGATGCCTGGCTTGACCGCCGAGTTTGGTATCACAAAGGCAAGCCTCGGTATGATCCTCTCGTTGGGAGGCTTCCTCTACGGATTGTCGAAGCTCTTCAACGGTATGTTGGCTGACCGCGTAAATGGTCGCTGGCATATGGTTATCGGCTTGATTGGTAGTACCATCACTGCATTCGGCATCGGCTTTGGTACAATCATCATCACCAAATTGACCGGTGTTGCCGAGGGCTCGACTGCCGACTTCGTAAGCAAGTTCGTATTGCTTATCTCGATATTCTACATCATCAACCAGCTCTTCCAGGGCTTTGGCTTCCCTCCATGCAGCCGCCTTATCCCTCGTTGGGTACCTGCAGGTGAGTTGGCTACCAAGATGTCGATTTGGAACACTTCGCACTCGATTGGTGCAGGCTTGGCTTGCTTGTGCGGTATCTTCATTATGGGTATGATGGGTACCGATATGTCGGGTAACCCTGAGGTTGTAGCCTCTATCGCGGAGAACCTCAGCAAGTCGACTACCGATGAGGCCGTTATCTCGGCTGCATCGAACTATGGTGCTTGGAAGATGATGTTCATCATCCCTGGTATTGTAGCAGCTATCGGCGTATTTGTTACCGCAGCTATCCTCCGCGATACTCCAAAGAGCGTAGGTTTGCCTGAGCTGTCTGAGGGTAACGAGAAGAAGGAAGAAAGCACCGAGACTCCTGCTGAGATTTCAGCATTTATCCGCAAGCATGTGTGGCAGAACCCTATTATCTGGGCTTTGGCAGTTGCCGACTTCTTCGTATATGTTATCCGCTTTGCAGTTCTCGACTGGGGTCCGACATTCCTCCGCGAGCACTGCGGCATGACCCCTGAGTGGGCAGGTATCACCGTATTCGTATTCGAGATCTTCGGTGTTATCGGTATGCTTATCGCAGGTTGGGCAAGCGACAAGTTGTTCAACGGCCGTTCGGCTCGTACATGTCTTATCTGCATGATTGGTACTTTGGTTTCGGTACTCGGCTTTATCGGATTGCAGAAGGCCGGTGCAAGCCCTGTAGTATTGCTCTTCGTGTTGGCTTTGGCGGGTGCATTTATCTATGGTCCGCAGGCTCTTATCGGCGTTATCTCGTCGAACCACGCTACTCGTAAGGGCTCGGCTACAGCACTCGGTATCATCGGCTTTGTAAGCTATGTCAGCGTGCTCGTATCGGGCTGGGGCTTCGGTCTCATCGCAGACTCGAAGTATGGCTGGAACGGCGTATTCGTAGCAATGGTCGTTATGGCTGTCATCGGCGCAGTTATCTTCGTTCCAATGTGGAAGATGAAGCGCGACGCATACTCGGACGCAGAGTAATATTAGACGAAAGACGAAAGTTGAGAGTTTAGGGTAGGGATTTTTCTCTACCCTATTTTTTACATCCACCCCTCGTTCTCCTCGCACCTCTCGCACCTCTCACATTGTCGGGTATCGTTTTCGATACCCAAGAGGGCTGTGGGCAGGATGTTATAGAGGGGTGTTTCGCTTCCTTGATTGATGGGTATCGTTTTCGACACCCATGAGTTTTTGTTTTTTGTTGTGCCCCCTCTGTTTGATAGGTATCTTTTTGATACCTATGTATTTCAAGGGACGTCATCATTGATTGCTGGGTATTGTTTTCAATACCCGCAAATACAGAAGGCTGCGAGTAGAGAGTGCGACCACCACTAGGACGGGTATCGTTTTCGATACCCAAGAGGGCTTGGGGCTTATTGCTGTAAGAGCTTGCATTTCCCACTTATGCCGGGTATCGTTTTCGATACCCAGGAGGGCGAGGTGGCTGAATGTTGTGAGAACTTACACTTCCCACTTGTGTTGGGTATCGTTTTCGATACCTACGAGGACTGTGGATTTCCCTATGTGTGTTGGGTATCGTTTTCGATACCCAGGATAGCGAGGTGGCTGAATGTTGTGAGAACTTACACTTCCCACTTGTGTTGGGTATCGTTTTCAATACCTATGAATGCGGGGTGGTAACGAATGGCAATGAATGGCATTCGTTCGCTAAAGCTCACTTAATGGCAAATAATGACAGAAAGCCGACGTGTTATTAAGCAGTTGCAAACTGCGATTGTCATTCAGCACTCTTCCAAGAGTGCGTATGCCATTCAGGGCGTAGCCCGCATGTCATTGTATGCCACTCTATCAGCCGGGTATCGTTTACGACACCCAAGCAAAAATGATTATATATTCTTGTTTTTTCAAAAAAAATTCATACCTTTGTCGTTAGAAAGAAAACGAATTAACACAAATCCTTCCCCCGAAAATCATGGGGGGGGGATTTTAGACTTTAACACACTAACTACCAAACAATTATCAAGCATTCAACCTAAAACTTTAACAAAAATGAAAACTTTATTCAAACTCTCTTTGGCACTGTTGCTCGGTTTGACGGCTTGTCAGCAACAAAAGGAGTATTCGTTCCCACGCACAGGTGCGGAGGATAGCGAAAAGATTATGTCGGAGAAGTATTGGTCGTTTTGGACTCCCGAAGTTCAAGCAAAGATTGATGCCGACATCGAAAAGAATCGCAAGGGCGATGCTCAATTTGTGGTTGAAGGTGTTGCCGAGGGTACAGCAATAAAGGTCGAGCAGATCTCCTCCGACTTTACTTTTAGTGCAAGTGCATTTAATTGGGATCAGCTCGGAAACGCAAGAAGAAACAAGCGCTACAAGGAGCTCTTCGGAACGCTCTTCAATCGTGCTATTATTCCGCTCTATTGGAGCACTACCGAGTTGGAGCAGGGCCACAAGCGCTTCTTCCCAGAGGAGCGAGATAGCGAGGAGTGGTGGAACAAGTGTGAAGATCCTAATTCGCAACCTCATTGGCGCAGACCACCAAGCGAGCCTATCATCGAGTGGTGCGAAAAGCACAATGTCGCGACACACGGCCACCCTCTGCTTTGGGGTCATGTGATACAG
>JAFZDR010000228.1 GCA_017561105.1 Alistipes sp.
TCATCAACGCACAGGGTGAGGATGTTGTGGCTGGTATCCCTACTCCACAGCAGATTACTATCGAGGGTTCGCGTCGTTGGGCTAAGGCTCAGAACATCTCTGAGGAGGAGCGTGCTGAGAAGTATCCTTCACTCGAGGAGGTTATGCCAGAGGTTTACATGGAGTTGGATGAGATTCAGCACCACTTGGAGGAGTATTTTACCGACATGCAGGATATCGAGTTCACAATCCAGGACGGTAAGTTGTGGATGTTGCAGTGCCGTAACGGTAAGCGTACCGGTGCAGCGATGGTGAAGATCGCAATGGATATGTTGGCTGAGGGCTTGATCGACGAGCAGACTGCAGTATTGCGCTGCGAGCCTGAGAAGCTCGACGAGTTGCTCCACCCAGTATTCGATAAGACAGCTATCAAGAACGCTAAGGTTGTAGTTAAGGGCTTGCCTGCTTCGCCGGGTGCTGCTACTGGTCCTGTAGTATTCTTCGCTGACGATGCTGAGAAGGTATTGGCTCAGACTGGCCAGAAGGCTATTTTGGTTCGTATCGAGACTTCGCCTGAGGATTTGAAGGGTATGCTCGACGCAGCTGGTATCTTGACAGCTCGTGGTGGTATGACTTCGCATGCTGCGGTAGTTGCTCGTGGTATGGGTAAGTGCTGTGTATCGGGTGCAGGTGAGTTGGATATCGACTATAAGGCTCGTACTATTAAGATTAACGGCTTGACTATTAAGGAGGGCGATTGGATTTCGTTGAACGGTTCGACAGGTGAGGTTTACCTCGGCCAGGTTGCAACTCAGGAGGCTTCGCTCGATGGCGACTTCGGTAAGTTGATGGAGTTGGCAGGTAAGTACGCTAAGTTGAAGGTTCGCGCTAACGCTGATACTCCACGCGACGCTGAGCAGGCATTCGCATTCGGTGCTGAGGGTATCGGTCTTTGCCGTACAGAGCATATGTTCTTCGAGGGTGATCGTATCAAGGCTATCCGCGAGATGATCTTGGCTGACGATGAGGATGGTCGTCGTGTAGCTTTGGCTAAGTTGCTCCCTATGCAGCGTGGTGACTTCGAGGGCTTGTTCAAGGTTATGAAGGGTTATCCGGTAATCGTTCGTTTGCTCGATCCACCATTGCACGAGTTCGTTCCTCACACTGAGAAGGATCAGAAGGAGTTGGCTGCTGAGATGGGTATCTCGTTCGAGAAGGTTGCTGCTAAGGTTGAGTCGTTGCACGAGGTTAACCCTATGCTCGGTCACCGTGGTTGCCGTCTTGGTAACACATACCCAGAGATCACTGAGATGCAGGCACGCGCTATCATCGAGGCTGCAATGAATGTTAAGGCTTCGGGCATTCCTGTAAAGGTTGAGATCATGGTTCCACTCGTAGGTAACCACAAGGAGTTGCGCTACCAGAAGAATGTAATCGACGAGACTGCAAACTCAGTATTCGCTGAGCGTAACGATAAGATCGACTACCTCGTAGGTACAATGATCGAGGTTCCGCGCGCAGCTGTTACAGCTAACCAGATCGCAGAGGTTGCAGAGTTCTTCTCGTTCGGTACTAACGACCTTACTCAGATGACTCTCGGTTTCTCGCGTGACGATATCGCTAAGTTCCTCCCTATATACCTCGACAAGAACATCATCAAGGCAGATCCATTCAAGGTTCTCGACCGCAATGGTGTAGGTCAGTTGGTACGCGAGGCGGTTATGAAGGGTCGTTCGACTCGTCTCGACCTCAAGTGCGGTATCTGTGGTGAGCACGGTGGTGAGCCATCGTCAGTAGAGTTCTGCCACTACGCTGGTTTGAACTATGTAAGCTGTTCGCCATTCCGTGTGCCTATCGCACGCTTGGCTGCTGCTCACGCTGCTTTGAAGGAGAAGTAGAATTACTAAACTTCAATATACGAGAGAGGTTATCCGCGCGGTAACCTCTCTTTTATTTATATTAGGTATGGCTCGATTAGGTATGGCTCGATTAGGTATGGCTCGATTAGGTATGGCTCGATGGGGACTTTTCGGAATATGTTTCATGGTTTATGTTTCGACTCGAAAAAAAAGTTTTAAAAAGTTACATTTTAGATGCGTTTTAATTACAGATTTTATGATTTGCAGAAAAAATAATTAAAAAATATCATAAAAAATTTGCGAATAATTAAAAATGCCGTATATTTGTAGCACAAATGTGGGGTTCTCCCACATGCTCATTAACCTAACTAACCTAACATCCGGTGTCCGAAAGTTTCCCAGACTTTCGGACACCACTCTTTTTTGATATATACGAAAAATCCTTCCGCAATCTTTTCACTTTACAACTAAAATGACTAACTTTGTGGCAATATATATTATATTGCCAACTATGTCATCATATCATACCCCTGTCTTGCTCGAAGAGTCTATTGAACTGCTCGATATTAAAAGCGACGGAACATACGCCGACCTCACATTCGGAGGAGGTGGTCATACTCGCCGAATTCTCGAAGATTTGGGCGAGGGTGGAGCGTTGTACTCCTTTGATCAGGATCGCGATACGCTGGCAAATGCTCCCGACGACGATAAGTTCCACTTTGTGGAGAGCAACTTCCGCTTTTTGCGTTCGGCTTTGCGTCTGCGTGGTGTAACCGAGGTCGATGGCATCTTGGCCGATTTGGGAGTATCATCCCACCACTTCGATGCCAAGGAGCGAGGCTTCTCGTTCCGTGGCGATGCTCCGCTCGATATGCGAATGAATCAGCGCGGAGGTCGTACTGCTGCCGATATCGTGAACAACTACTCGGAGGAGGAGTTGGCTGCTATATTCTCGCAGTATGGCGAGTTGGATACCACTTGGAAGATTGCCGCCTGCATTGCTCGTGCACGAGCTAACGAGGAGATTAAGACGACGGCTCAGCTTGTGAAGGCTGTAGCACCATGCACACCGAAGAAGGATGAGTCGAAGTTCCTGACAAAGCTTTTTCAGGCTCTTCGTATCGAGGTCAATGGCGAGATGGAGGCGTTGAAGATGGCTTTGGAACAGGCATTGAAGGTGTTGCGCCCGGGTGGAAGATTGGTGGTTATATCGTACCATTCGTTGGAGGACCGCCTTGTGAAGAACTTTATGCGCAGCGGTAACTTCGAGGGTAAGGTCGAGAAGGATTTCTTTGGCCGTGCTACCACCCCATTCGAGATAGTAACCCGAAAACCTGTAGTTCCTACTCCTGAGGAGTTGGAGCAGAATCCGCGTTCTCGCTCGGCAAAGCTGCGTGCAGCGATAAAATTGTAAAATCATGGCAAACTACGACGAGAGCGAATACTTTGTCGACTCGCAAGAGGAGATAGCAGAGCGCGAAGCCCAGGAGGCGTTGCGTCGTATGGTGCGCACCGAGATCAGGCGCGTGCAGACGGGTGCTGCCGATGCCGATATTGCCGAGGATATGGCTCGTGAAGAGGAGGAACGCGCTTCGGAGGAGAAGAAGAGGGTGAAACCCGATTGGATGGTGAAGATGGAGAGCCTTCTCACGGGTGATATCTTGTTGGCCGAGCAGGCTGACCGAGCATACCATCTGCTGATGCTCTTAGGTTTTATATTTTTGTTGAGTATATTCACCATTTTTGGAGCTTTTCAGCAAGATTTGCGATGCAATTCGCTGAAGAAAGAGGTGGATTTGCTCAAGGAGCGAGCTATCCGCATCTCGGAGGAGAGTGTACAGCAGACCTCTCACTCGGCAATCCTCAAGAGGTTGCATGAACGAGGTATCGAGATTGAGGATCCGAAGACTCCACCAATAGTTATCGAGTAGAAAAACGATGGACGAACAACGATACGAACTAAAAAAGGATATCGCAAGGCGTATCAAGATGCTGCACATAGGCTTTATATGTGTGGTAGTCTACTTCTTTGTCCATGTTGTTTTCAGCATCTACTGCGACAGGAAGTTGGCTGCCGACTTCGACAAGCTGCGCGACAATCACCTTCTCTCGACACAGACCGTTATGGCTCGCCGAGGCTCTATCTACTCTCGCAATGGCGAGGTGTTGGCTACCTCGATCAACCGCAAGACCGTGCGTATAGATTTTGGTTGCGACCGTTTCCGCAAGATGGGCTTCAAGAAGTATGAGAAGGAGGCCGCTGTACTTGCGAAAAATCTTGCCGACTACTTGGGCGACAGAAGTGCGAAGGAGTATTACAACGAGATTATCGGCAATAACAAGCGTATTATGACCTATAAGAGCTATACTCGCACCGTCAAGGCGAAGAGGTGGCGCTTTTGGGAGAGCGATAGAATAGATACCGTTTACACAACCTCGTTGAAGAAGGGCCCTCGTAATCTGCGCCTCTTCCGCGATGTGGATGCAAACGAGTGGAATGTCATCAAGCAGTTCCCGCTGCTGAATAAGGGTATAACATACAGCACCGAGGATCACGATTATCGCGTATATCCGCAGGGAAATATCGCGCTTCGCACCATTGGCCGTTTGGAGCATCACCGCTCATACGGCATTGAGGCTGCCTTGCGTGATACCCTTGCCGGACACGATGGCAAGCAGCTTATGCAGCGCATCGCCGGCGGATATAAGACTCGCGTTCCCGACAAAGACAATGTCGACGCCCAGGATGGCTACGATGTGGTAACGACCCTCGATGTCGATGTTCAGAATGTTGCAGATGCCGCTCTTCGCAATCAGTTGTTGGAGCAGAATGCAATCTGGGGCACAACTATCGTTATGGAGTGCGCTACGGGCGATATCTTGGCGATAGCCAACCTCAAACGCAATGGTACAACCTGCGTCGAGGAGCAGAACTACGCCATCGGAATACCTGTAAATCCGGGTTCTACATTTAAACTTGTGTCGGCAATGGCTCTGCTCGAGAAGGGTATGCCGACATCGCAGACCTACCATTCGGGACTCGGTCAGCGCGTAGAGGTCGGAGGTAAAATAGGTGCTAAAGTTCAGGACTCGCACGCCATAGCAAGAGAGACGGGTGGTGTGATAGATATGCGTCGTGCATTTGCCGAGTCGGCAAATGTCTATTTCACAAAGGCGGTTTACGATACATTCCATAAGAAGCCTGTTGAGTTCTCGGACTTCTGCCGCAAGCTGCACCTTCACGAAACTGTAGGCTTGGAGGAGTTGGGTGCAAGAAAGAAGCCGCTTCCTCATCTCGACCGCAAGCACCATTCGCGTATCAACGCCCTTGTCAATATGGCTTATGGTTACGGCTTGGAGATTACGCCGCTCCATACCATTGCCGTATATAATGCAGTGGCCAACAATGGTCGTATGGTCGCTCCGCGCATCATCTTGCGTACCGAGCGCAATGGCAAGGTTGTGAACGAGGCACCGGTGCGAGTGATTGAGGATAAGATATGCTCGCGACGAACTATCGATACCCTTCGCTCATTTATGGAGGAGGTGTCGCGTACGGGTACTGCTGCCGAGTTCTTCGGCGAGAAGAGGTGCAACTTCACCTCGGGCTCGAAGACGGGTACCGCGCAGGTCGATTCCGAGATCAACAAAGTGCGTTACAAGCGAGGTGACGGCTACTATTACGGCTCGATGGTTACATACTTCCCTGCCGAGAATCCGCGCTATACGATTATGACCGCTATCTTCACAAAGCGCCAGCCGGGCAAGTTCTACTATGGAGCAAGCCTTACGGGTCCGGTGCAGAAGCAGGTGGCTACATTCCTCTATAATCGCACCTATACCGAGGAGCTTGCCGAGGGCAAGGCGTTCGTATCGGAGATTAAGGGTGGAAATATCGAGAAGATGCGAAAGGTTGCGGGCAAGTATGCCGACGATTATACGGCAGATAGCCGCAGTGGCTGGGGTAATTGTTCGCAGAGCGAGGGTGGCAAGTTGCAAATCACCCAACTCGATACCGACAGCAATTTAGTACCAAATGTTGTGGGCATGGGCCTCGACGATGCTATCTATCTCCTCGAGAAGAGTGGCTTGGTGGTCGAAGTTGTCGGCTGTGGCAAGGTTGTAAAGCAGAGTCTTAAACCAAATATGGTGGTGGCAAATACGGATAAACGAATTAAAATCGAACTAAAATGATACTCTCCGAGTTACTAAAAGGTGTTACATACAAGGAGTTGAAGGGTTGTGCCGATATTGAGATTTCGGGCTTGACCTACGACTCGCGCAGCGTGAGCGAAGGGTGCTGTTTCTTTGCCGTTGCGGGAACGGTTGTCGATGGACACAACTTTATCGGCAAGGCCGTTGAGGGAGGTGCAAAGGCGGTTATCTGCCAGCATATCCCCGCAGAGGTTGCTGCTTGCGATGCAACCTTTGTGGTGGTTGAGGATACCAACATCGCAATGGGTGTTATAGCATCGAACTTCTATGGCAATCCGTCGCAGGAGTTGAAGGTTGTGGGTGTTACGGGCACAAATGGTAAGACCACAATCGCAACGCTCCTCTACGATTTGGTACAGTCGATGGGTTATAAGGCGGGACTTATCTCGACCGTTATCTATAAGGTTGGCGCAAAGGAGATAGTATCGACCCATACAACCCCCGATGTTATTCGCCTTAACGCAATGATGCGCGATATGGTGAATGAGGGGTGCGAATACTGCTTTATGGAGTGCTCTTCGCACGCCATAGTGCAGCAGCGCATCTATGGTCTTCGCTTTGTGGGCGGACTTTTCACTAACATCACTCACGAACACCTCGACTATCACAAGACCTTTGCCGAGTATATCCGTGCGAAGAAGTCGTTCTTCGACAGCTTGCCTAAATCGGCCTTTGCGCTGGTAAATGCCGACGATAGAAATGGCGAGGTTATGTTGCAGAATACGAAGGCTTCGCGCTATACACTCTCGTTGCAGCGAATGGCCGATTTTCGTGCCAAGGTTATTGAGATGATGGTCGAGGGTATGGAGCTCCGCATCGATAATAAGGAGGTGTGGGTGCAGTTCCTTGGTCGCTTTAATGCCTACAACCTCTTGACCGTATATGGCGCAGCCGTATTGCTCGGCTTCGATAAGGAGGAGGTTTTGGCGCACTTGAGTATGTTGCGTCCTGTGAGTGGCCGTTTTGAAACGGTGTTGGCAAAGGATGGCACTACGGCTATTGTCGATTTTGCCCATACGCCCGATGCGCTCGAGAATATCATCAACACGATTGACGAACTCCGCACCGACGGCCAGCGACTCTTGGTGGTGTGTGGTTGTGGTGGCGACCGCGATAAGAGCAAACGCCCCGTTATGGGTGGTATGGCAGCGAAGAGGGCCGATGTGGCGATATTCACATCGGATAACCCTCGCACCGAGGACCCCGAGCAGATTTTGCGCGAAATGGAGGAGGGCGTCGAGGCGGGCGACCGCTATTTGAAGATTACCGACCGCCACGAGGCTATCAAGACCGCCGTTATGCTTGCCGAACCTCGCGATATTATCCTGCTTGCCGGCAAGGGCCACGAGGATTATCAGATTATCGGTACCGAGAAGTTACCATTCAACGATAAGAGTATCGTAAAAGAGTGGTTTGAAAAATTTGGAAGATAAAATGACATTGAATGGCAATGAATAACATGCGTTCGCGTTCGCTCACTGAATGGCATTGAATGACAAAAATTAGGAACAATGAAGAAAGTTCACAAAATATATCTGATATCACTGATAATAATAGCCGTGCCTTTTGTTGCGCTATGGTGCCTCGCATTATATGAGTTGGAACACGATCCCTATTCATTATCGAGAGAGAATCCTGACTATGTAGAGACTCTTATAGAGGTCGATTTACCCGATATAGCCGCAACTAAGAGCGAATATAATGGTCAGCGTTGGCTTGCA
>JAFZDR010000229.1 GCA_017561105.1 Alistipes sp.
CATGTTACCATTGCTACGATCGAACTGGATATCACCATAGTTCTTACAGCCATTGATATTGAGAGAAATCGAAGCGTAACGCGACTGATGGTTCATAGAGTTGTTAGCCTGACCACAGTTTCCAACCATACCTCCGGCGAACGATGTACCATTGTAGCTTGTAATAACGCTTACTGCCTTCGAGTAGAAGGTGATGTTACCTCTATTCTCGCACTGGTTCATATCAATAGTCAAATTGGTGTACGGAATCTGAAGCGACGCTGTAGACCACGAAGATGAACCTGTACGACCAGTAACAATGTTAAGGGCCTGAGCAAGCATACCACCAGCACACTGGTTGAACGAAGCACGGTTCTCGCCATAATAGATATTACCAGAGTTGCTACACTGGTTGAAAGTAAGAGTCTTCTTAATCAACGAGCTCTTGTACTCTGCCGAACGAACACGACAATCGAAGCAGTTTGCAACGATACCTGCCATATTGATATAGAAGCTCGAGTAGCGTACAGCTGTTGACAAGCTGGTACCGAAACCGGTATTATCAATCTTGATATTACCCGAGTTAGAACAGCTGGTAAGAGTTGTATAGGTAGACAAGACATCTCCCAACACACCTGCCATATTAACCATCTTTGCATAAGGAGCATCCGGCACGATAACCTCTGCACGGTTCTGGCAGTTGGTCAAGAAGTGCTTAATATCCTTTGCAGAGTGATCGTGGATACGACCTACAACACCTGCCAAGTTCATACGATAGAATGGACGGAGGTTAGTACGATCCGGGTCATCGATATCGGCAGACTGCGCCTCCTGTGTCGAGTCCGAAGTCCAGTCAAGCGAACTTGTCTGCTTAGTACACTCAGGCGAGCCGTAGATAGTGATCTTACCGGTCTCCTCGTTAGTCAAACCTGCAAGAGTGATTGCGTATGTGGTAGATGCAGCCTCTGCTACGTATGTACGACCTACAACACCACCAATATCGAAACGCGACGATGCCATCTCGTTCCACTGGTCAATCTTGAGTGGGTTAGGGTTACATGTGTGCTCGATAGTTGCAGTATTTGTCGAAGCCAATACATTTGTATCTGTCTCACCTACAACACCACCGATTGCGAGATCGTGATCGTGAAGCTGCTTCGACAAGAGAGCCTTATCCTTAGACTCGAACTGACGGCTCACGAGGTCACCTGCATTACCTGTCGAAACAATCTTACCATTATTTATACAATTATATATAGGTGTCTTAATAGCCTGACCTACGATACCACCGATGTATGCACCATCGGTAACGAGAGCGTGGTAGCGAACCTCACCATCATTAGTACACTCTGCAAGGCAACGAGCCGGCTGAGCATCAGACTCTGCTGTAGAGTAACTAGCAGCGAACTCAGCATATCCTGCAATACCACCCAAGTATGCAGTAGTAGGGAACTCGATAGCCTCACCGAAATCAGGAATCTCAGCAACACCCTCATTCTGCAAACCGCTAACTGCGCCATTTGCAGTGAGCTTGATATGACCTACAGCACCTCCCACATAGAGAAGTGGAGTAAAGCCCTTAGCATATACATTACCACGGTTAGTAGCGTTGAAGCCACTACCTGCACCCGACAACTCGGCTGTACCAACGTATCCACCTACGTGTGCCCAAGTTGTAGCACGACCATCGAATGTGATGACACCGGTAGCAGTATTAACGAACTCTACAGGGTGCTGCGACTCTGTGTAGATACCTGCATAACCACCGAGGTGGAGCTGCTCAGTTACACCCGAGAAGGTTACAGTACCTGCATTCTGTACTCCTGGCACTACATCTGCAGTCTTATTAGCCTTGTTCGAGTCACCGAAGATACCACCCACGCGGGCAATCTTAAGAACGCTATTCTTAACTACTACATTACCTTTATTTGTTACATAAGGGAAAGTACCACCGAACTCCTCGATGTACTTAGTTGTTGCAAGCACACCACCGGCATATACATACCAGCAGTTCGACTTATCACCAACGATTACATCACCGCTGTTAGAACAGTTCTCAACATTGATACGGTTCTTACACAACGAGTTGATCGCAGATATATATATGGTACGAACATCACCGTTGTCGAACTCTACCTTACCGCTGTTATCGCACTGAACGATATCGCACTCCGACTTCACATAACCAACAATCGCTGAAACATAGATTGCATTCATTGAAGATGTTTCGGTTGGTTTAGCCGCCTCCATCGCAAGAGTAGTCTCAACATACACCTTACCGCTATTGCTACAGCCTTCAACCTTATCAGAGTCAACTATACCGACACAACCAGACGCTACAACATGACCGTTACCGCAATATGTATAAGCAGTAGTCACATTACCCTCATTCTGGCAGTTTTTAGTTACGGTAGGCTCAGAAAGCTTGAGCAAAGCCTGTGTACCCAAACGTGCACCGAATACGCCACCGATACCTGAAACATTCTCTGCAGAATCCTCATCTACGTGGTTTCCTGACAACGATCCGCGTACGTCGATTACACCGGTCGACTTATTACCACAATTTTCAGCCTTATCAGACCAACAAACACCTACAACACCTCCGAGGTGCAATACGGTGTTACCTGTCTTTCCCTTCTGTGTATGAGTTACACACTCACCCAAGTAGGTAATCGAACCCGAGTTGTAGCACTCCGATACCAAAGCGGTATTCTTCTCAACAACTGCAGCTACACCACCGATACGAGCGCTTGTAACAATCTTGAAGTTTGCGTTCAAGTTTACGTGACCGCTATTCTCGCAATCTACGAGCTGATTTTTAACAGATTCGTCAGTGTTTGCCTCCAACTTACCGATAACACCACCGATGTTGGCTGTTGTTACCTGCTCGTTGATAGTCATCGAGCCCTGGTTTACGCATCGCTCAACCGAAACCGAAGCAGCACCGATAACGCCACCCCAATCCAAGTCGTGCATAGCCTCACGGATCTCAAGGTTACCTGTATTTGTGTTATCAGTGAATGTACCGGCTGTAACGTAACCTGCAACACCACCGATAAATGGAGTTACCTTTGTGTTGTTCGAAGCATCATCCCAAACGATAGTACCGTTGCTTGTACACTCCGACACTACAGGCTGAGTCTCGCCCGAAGCGCAAGCGTAACCTACAACACCACCAAAGCATGGAGTGTAGAGAGCATCGCCATCAGGACCTGCTACGCTAACTGTTACATTAACATTGCTCTTGACAATAGATACCTCAGCACCATATACTGTACCTACAGCACCACCGACATTTACCAAGTCGTAGTTTGCGTTTGCTGTAACATTAGGATTCTTGTACTCGATAGAACCTGCAACCGAACAGTTGAAGATCTTACCGCCTACTGCCAAAGAGCGAGCGAGCAAACCAACCTTGCTGTTGCTCTCCTCAACAATGTTACCCTCAACATTCAAGTTAGAGATCTGAGCCACAACATTCTCACCAAAGAGAGGCTCTGTTAAGCCCTTAATTGTGAAGTGGCGACCCTCGAACGGCAAAGTGTAACCCTCGATAGTATTGAAGCCCTTCTCTGTTACATCTACATCAGCGGTGAGCAATGCACCCGAGTATGTAGTGTTAAAAGTGCCATTCTTAACCATCTCTGCAAACGACAACAACTCTGCGTCGCTGCCGATGAGATACATGTTGCTGTCTGCCGAGAACTCAACCTCTGGGAACTCACGCACCTTACCTGCTTTGAGAGCATACTCCTCAGAGCCCTTGAAAGTTCTAACGCAAACCTGGCCGTTGTTTGCAACGAAGTTAACCTCGAAGCCCGAATATGAGCCGTGAGGAACTGCGATGTAGAATACCGCGCCATTCTCGTCGAGTGTGTAGCTGTCGTTCTCGAAGTTGTAGAAGACAGTCGAAGTTGTACCCTCGCGAGCTGTAATTGCGCCGGTCTGCTCATCATTCTCGTCATTGCTGCCGCAATAAACATCGAAGACTCCCGCGATAGGCTCAGCACCAACAGTCGCAACCGAAACATACTTCAAGTCAACTGTTGCACCCGCTGCAGCCTTAACAGGGAAACGAAGCACGGTCGAGAGGTGGTGCATCTGAATATCAGAGAAACCATCCGACCAAGAGTGCATCGGAGCTGCACCTTGTGCGAAAGTACCCTCGGTGTGCATCTGATTTACAGCAAACACTACCGGATACAAACCGCTACCGCTATTCACCGCTACATCTTCACCCGGATAAGGGTAAACAATGTGATACGGAATAGTCGAGCCAAGAGGCAAATCAAAAACTGCAATCGACTTATTCTCCTCGTTAATTGCAATGTTGGTGGTTGGCTTACCATTTACGGCAAGAACATCACCCTCACTCCAAAAAACAGGATACTTTCCGTCAACCTTCTCGCCCAATTCTGTACGAGTAGGAGTAGGAAGAGCCACCTGCAGCGTCTTGACCTCACCACTTCCATTGACTGACCCCGATACTACCGGAGCCAAGTCCTCGGTTGAATCTTGCACGCAAGAGTAAGTTGCGAGCAGAACTACCGCCATCAAAAGTTTAGTAAAATTTTTCACGCTAATAGTTTTTTGAATTTGATTAGTTAAAAATTTTGTTTGTTGTTTGTTTTGTTTATTTCGTTTTCGTCTTTTTCAGTCATCATCTCGCGGGCTTTACCTCACACACACGCTATATACGCGCGTAAAAGACAAAAAAGACATTCGTCTTGCACAACGCAAGGCGACATCCTTCCCTTTTACAGGCCTGCAATAGCGCTACAAGCCCTCATAATTAGCACATTTTCATAAGTTTAAGGTACCTGCGTACAAAAACCGCTAAATCTTCGTACGACTTTTCTGTTCCAATTGGTTTTGCAAAATTACAAATTATTTCGACAAGAACAACTTTTTTTGACGATTTTTCGCCATAATTATTCAACATATTTTCGACAATTTCCTACCACTCTATCGCAACTTTCCCATTTGCAGCAAGATAGGCATTTGCTTTCGAAAAATGGCGCGAGCCGAAAAATCCTCTGTAAACAGAGAGTGGCGACGGATGCACCGCCTTCAAGACCAAGTTGCGGGTCGGATCGACCATTGCACCCTTCTTCTGGGCATAGCTACCCCACAGCATATAGACAACGCCCTCTTTTTTCTCGGCAATAAGGCGCACAACCGCATCGGTAAAACGCTCCCATCCGCGACCGGAATGCGAGGCTGCTTCGTGAGCTCGAACGGTCAAAACTGCGTTCAACATAAGCACCCCCTGCTCGGCCCAGCGATCAAGATTTCCGCTCATCGGAACAGGCTTGCCGATATCCTCGGAAACCTCCTTGAAAATGTTGCGCAACGAGGGTGGAAAATCGACTCCGTCATCGACCGAAAAGCACAAGCCATTTGCCTGGCCATCACCGTGATACGGATCTTGGCCAATAATCACAACCTTCAACTTATCGAGGGGGCATTTATCGAATGCGCGGAAGATGTTTCGCGCCGCCGGAAATATCTGTTGCGAGGCATATTCCGCCTTCACAAAATCGACCAATTCGGCAAAATAGGGCTTATCAAACTCCTCTTGAAGCAACGCCTTCCAATCTTCGGCAATACGAACATCCATCTTTATCTGATTTTTTGAGGTTTTACGAGAGCGAAGATAATAATTTTATACGAAAGAATTGCACTTTTCTCCGATTTTTTACTACCTTTGTCTTAGACAACTATTAAAATTTATAATATATGAAGACTCTATTTACACTCTTGTTGGCTGCATTGGCAATTTCGTGCACCAACAACTCGGGCAAAATCGCCCTCTTGAACGAGAATGATTTCAAGACAACAGTTGACGGCAAGGAGGTATCTCTCTACACCCTTCGCAATGGCGACCTCGTAATGCAGGTTACAAACTATGGTGCACGCGTGGTATCACTCTGGGCACCCGATCGCAACGGCAACTACGCCGATGTTGAGATTGGCTACGAGAACATCGACCGCTACATCAACAACACAGGCGAGCGCTACTTCGGAGCTGTTGTAGGTCCGGTAGCAAACCGCATTGCAAACGGCAAGTTTGTGCTCGACGGCAAGGAGTACACCCTTCCGCAGAACAACAACGGCCAGACACTCCACGGAGGCACTCTCGGCGTTGACCGCATCGTTTGGGATGTTAAGTCGTGTAACGAGAACGAGATCGTATTCACCACTACCCTTCCTGATGGTCAGGACGGCTTCCCTGCAAATCGTTCAATCGAGATGACCTACCGTTTGACCGAGAATAACGAGTTTACAGTTCTCTACTCGGCAACAACCGATGCAAAGACCGTATTCAACATTTCGCACCACTCGTTCTTCAACCTTGAGGGCGACGGTGAGGGTACAATTCTCGACCATATCTTGACTATTAAGAGTAAGGCTATTACACCTGTAAATGAGGTACTTATCCCTACAGGCGAGCTTATGTGCGTAAAGAACACTCCGTTCGATTTCAACGAGCCGCACGCCATTGGAGAACGCGTAAACGAGGAGCATGTACAGCTCAAGATGGGTGCAGGTTACGACCACAACTGGGCACTCGATCGTGAGGATGACGGCAAGGTTATCAAGGTGGCTGATGTATACTCTCCAAAGAGCGGTCGCGGTATGGAGGTTCACACCGACCAGATCGGTTTGCAGTTCTACTGCGGTAACTTCTTCGACGGCAAGTGCTACACAAAGTTTGGCAAGCCTGTACTCTATCGCGGTGCTATTGCTCTCGAAACACAGCGTTATCCTGACGCTCCTAACCAGCCATCGTTCCCAAGCATTGAGCTCAACCCTGGCGATGTTTACACACACACTTGTACCTATAAATTCTACGCAAAATAGCAGAATAGTATGGCAGATTTAACACCTACTCCACATATCGGAGCCAAGTTTGGCGAGATTGCCGAGCGCGTCATTATGGCGGGCGATCCGTTGCGTGCAAAGTTTATGGCCGAGCGCTACCTCGAGAATCCTAAATTGGTAAACCAGGTGCGCGGAATGTACTGTTACACCGGCACTTACAAGGGTAAGAAGGTTTCGGTAATGGGTCACGGAATGGGTATCTCGTCGATTAGTATTTACACCTTCGAGCTCTACGCATTCTACGGTGTAAAGCGCATTATCCGCACAGGTTCATGCAGCTCATATCAGCCCGATTTGCACGTTGGCGACATTATCATCGCGCAGGGTGCTTGCGACAACTCAAACTATGCGGCACAATACAACCTTCCGGGAACTTTTGCACCGATTGCAACCTACGAATTATTGAGTGCTGCTGTCGAGAAGGCGAAGGCTATGGGCGTAAAATATGCGGTCGGCAACATCCTTGCATCGGAGATCTTCTACAACGACGATCCCGAGGCGTGGAAGAAGTGGCAGAAGATGGGCGTTTTGGGCGTTGAAATGGAGGCCTCTGCACTCTATATGAACGCAGCACGCAGTGGCAACGAGGCTCTATGCATCTGCACCGTTTCGGACTCGCTCGTAACCCACGAAGAGACCACTGCCGAGCAGCGCGAGAAGACCTTTACCGATATGATGGAGATTGCTTTTGAGATCATCTAACCAAGTGACTATGAAGAGATTTATCATCATCGTGATTGTATCGTCGTTCATCGGCATAAATAGTGCAATGGCATGGGCAGGTCTCGGGCACCGCACCGTGGTCGAGATTGCAAAACTACACCTCACCGAGAAGACCAAGGAGAATGTCGCGAAGTACCTTCCATACGACATCACCAAGGATGCGACATGGATGGACAAAAATCGTCTTAAGTCGCCTTGGCCATACTCAAACGATTGGCACTCATACTATTACGACGCCAAGCTCCGCCACGATCCAAATCGTAAAATTGCGCACGGCGACACTATGCGTGCGCTCGATTTGGCAGATCGCAACCTATCGATGTACCGAGAGTTGTCGGACTCGGCTGTAGTCTATAACATCCGTATGATACTCCACTTTGTGGGCGATATGCACTGCCCTTCGCACTGCAAGTTGATTAACGGCCGCGACGACAAGGGTAAGGTCTATTTCCAAGGTAAAAAGCATGGCTCTTTCCACGGATTTTACGACAAAATGCCATCTGCAATCTATGGCAACATCTCGCCTGCAAAGCTTGCTGCAAAGCTCGACACCTACTCGAAGGGAAAGATTAAGCGCACCTGCAAGGGCGATCACCACGAGTGGGCCAAAGAGTGTATGCGATTTACGAATGTAATTCACCAGTGGAATCCAAACAACGGTTCACAAGAGTTACGCGATGACACCATCGAGCTATCGAAAGAGCTGATTGACACGCAGTTGCGCCATGCAGGCTATCGCCTTGCACACCTTCTGAACAAATACTTCGGCGAGTAGTAGTCCGACTAAGATTTTGTTGCATAGTTTTTGTAGATTTTGGGATGAACCAATAATACAATAAACTATGCAACAATCTATTTCTATCCACACCGACGACAATGGTAATTTCGTACTCGGCGGCGACCTCAAACTCGACAAATTAAACCCAAAGGAGCTACTGCTCTACTCTACCGCATTGTGCGCAGGATTGACCCTGCAATCCATCACCGAGAAGGAGCGCGTAAAGCTACTGAAGGTAGAGATTAAGATGTCGGGCAAATTGGACACGGAGAAGGTCGAAGGGCGCAGTCAGTTCACCTCGTTTGACATAAGCTACAATATCGAGTGCAAGCATATCGAGGAGCAGACAAAGGTTTCGCACGCCGTGCAACTCACCACCGACAAATACTGCGGAGGTTTAAATATGCTGCGCAAGATTGCCCCCGTATCACACTCCGTTTCGATTGTCAGCATCGAGGTTAGCAAATAATAAAAAGGGATTGTCCGTAGCGACAATCTTTTTTTTGTTTAGAAGCCGGAGATATGATGACGAAATAGGCTGTAACAAAAAAATAGAGATACTCTGTACATCGTATCGAAATAATTCATATCTTTGCATCAGCAAAAGGAGCCGAGCGTGGCTAAGCGCCACAATCGGTGAAAAGGGAATTCGGTGAGAAGCCGAGACAATACCAGTTGCTGTAAGTCCCATCCTTAGTGGAGGTTACATTCGTAGCAGCCATGCGACAAAAAGGATGAACGGTTGACGCACTCTTTGCCACTGATCCAGAGAGATTGGGAAGGCGCGACAACAGGACAAGTCAGAAGACCTGCCTTTGCATTAACGATCTATTACCTGCTGGGATATGGGTAGTGATCACGCTTATTTTATTACTGCTATTTTGCTTGTTATTTAGCGAAACTATGCACATTTGGGGTGTTATGGCTCTGCTGTACCCTATTGTGTATGTTTGTACTCCATTGTAGGGGTATTCTCTCTGCACACCATGTGTGCTTTGCGGTCGGGCATTCTGCAGTGATAACCGAGGTGAATAACCATAAAAGAAGATATTACAGCTATGATGAAGAGTCAGATCGCACGCACAGTGGTGCAGAGTTACACACAACCTTCGGTAGAGGTTGTGATGGTCAATGTGGAGTCAGGGTTCGAACTCTCGAACTTGCAGCAGGAACCATCGCCTTGGGAAGATATGTAGAACAAACCTTATACCTATGTTATTATGAAGAAGAGTATATTAGTGGTTATGGCAGCGATGCTTGTTGTTGCATGCCAGCAGGAGAACTTAATGGAATCAACATTCGGAGATGCGTTGGTGGTTACAGGTCGTTGCGATGCTGATAGTCGTACGGCATTTGGAACACCAAGCAACGCGGAGATACCATATCGCTGGTTGGCTGGCGACTATATCTGGTTGGGGAATAATAAGAGTTCGGCTATTGCGGAGGAGTGCACCTTGGCTCAGTTCGAGTTTAGGGGAGGTACAGCCATAGTTGGTATTGGACATCTGTTTTACAATATGACAGGTCAAGCAAAAAATGCCAAGGTGCTCTCATCGCAAACGGCAGACGGAAATCTCGGTAACGATGGCGACTTCGGATATGCTGTATTGGATGAGTATAACGTCTTCTGCTTAGAGCACAAGACCGCCTATGTTTGGTTCGACACCAAGAGTAATGATAGCGATATGCCAAAACTCATATCGATTAAGCTCGCCACCGAGGGCGCGGCCATTGCGGGTGAGCGCATATACGATTTTGCAAACAATAAATGGGATGCTGAAACCACAAACGGTAGCTCGGAGATTGTGCTTAACTTTGAGGATGGCTATCAGTTGCAGCCTGTAAATGAGGCTATTATGGCGGCTATGGTGGTGCTTCCTGCCGAGGTTGCAGGTTCGAAGCTGACTGTCACCTATACCTTCGAGGATGAGAGCACCTTTACCGAGGAGAAGACTCCGTCGAAGAGCTTTGTGAGTGGTGCAACACAGCGCATTGTGACAACCATTAGCAAGAGTGATCTTAAGCAGAAAGAGCCGGAACTTGGCTATGAGTTGCGCGTCTTGACCTTCGAGGATAAGGATGTGAAGTTCTCGCCATTTTACTTGGACTATGCCGACGGTTGGGCAGGTCGCGAGATTAAAAAGTGGAGCGACCTTATTGACAATCCGCAGTATAGTGGCCCGCTGATGTATGGCAACGACGCTATGGATGCTATGTATTATTGGTATGATGAGGGCAACACCGAGCTCTACCATATGTTCCCTGACAACTACGCATATTGCTTCTGGGGTGGTGGTCACGCTATCTCAAACTATTGGGGAGCAGGTTATGCTGACGAGAATAGAGATGCTCATATTTTGAAATACTATGGTCAGGAGTATCTTGATCAGTGGGCAGGCAAGCAAGGCGCAGATGGCGCACTCGGTTGGTTCTTATTGCAGTTGATGACCCCTGTCGCTCCACACTCGGGCAACAACTTCTGTGTGCACTATGGCTATAAGGATTTCTTCTCGTACATAGAGAATCTTCCCGAGATTTCGTTTGCAGACTGCGAGCCTCGAGTAATCGACCATATGTGGGTAACAAATACCAATTACACCCTCAATCAGCTCCACAATGGAGTAAAGAGCGAGGAGGGAAATAGCTTCGGTGGCAATTGGAGCGGTTTAAAGGAGGATGCTTGGCTCAAGATTGTGGCTTATGGCTACGATTCGATTGATGCAGATCCTACATCTGACGAGCCGACAAGCACA
>JAFZDR010000230.1 GCA_017561105.1 Alistipes sp.
CAAAATGGGTGCCGAAAGGTGCATTTTTCCGATAAAGAAAATTAGTTTCAAGACGGTAGCTGCAAGGCGCACAAAAAAATCGGGCGCGCAGCATGTCTGATATCGAATGGAAAATTGTTTTAGGTGGATATATGTAAGGCAAATAAGAAAGCGAGTCCGCAGCATACTACACGTATGTGAGGAACTCGCTTATCGAAGATTTGCGCAAAAGAGTCGATTAGAATACTTGTTAAAAATCATCTTTAAGTAGGTAGTTGCAACGCCATCAAAGAAAAATGATATTGGAGCATACTTTGCGTATGTGACCATATCATTTTGCGAAGATAAGGAAGCAAATGCCCCTTAAAGTGATTTTTTTGCGCGCTTAGCCATGGCTGACGCAAACACAAAATCATTCAACTCCTGATTGTCGGCGTGGAGGATATCGTCTTTGGAGCCTTCCCACCACTTTTTACCTTGATGGATATATACGATTTTCTCGCCAATCTCCATTACGGAGTTCATATCGTGAGTATTGATAATGGTGGTGATATTATACTCTACGGTGATGTCGTGAATAAGGTTATCGATAACGATAGAGGTCTGCGGGTCGAGGCCGGAGTTAGGCTCGTCGCAGAAGAGGTACTTCGGATTGAGAACTATAGCTCGCGCAATAGCGGCACGCTTAATCATACCTCCCGACAGCTCTGACGGGTAGAGATGACCTGCATGCGAGAGCTCTACTCGCGCAAGACACTCCTTGACGCGCTTATCCTTCTCGGCAGCCGACTGATTGGTGAACATATCGAGTGGCAGGCGCACATTCTCATATACGGTAGATGAGTCGAGCAGAGCACCGCCCTGGAAAATCATTCCCACCTCGCGTCGAAGCTCTCGGCGATCGGTGAATGAGAGGTCGGTATAACACTTATCATCGTAGAAGATTTTGCCACTATCGGGCTCGTGAAGGCCCACAAGAGTCTTTAGCAACACAGTCTTACCCGAGCCGCTTCGGCCAATGATAAGATTGGTCTTTCCCGACTCGAACTGAACCGAGATATCCTGCAGGATGGTGCGGCCATCGAAGGACTTGAATATATTCTCGCACTTAATCATTTAGGTAAGCATTAACTGGGTTAAGATAAGGTTGAATATCATAATGGTAATCGAACTGGTTACCACGGCGCGTGTCGAAGCGCGACCCACCTCCAATGAGTTACCCTTTGGCGAGTAGCCATAGAAGGCCGAAATGGAGGTTATGATAAAGGCAAATACTGCCATCTTAATCAACGAGTAGGTAATCTCGAACGGGATAAAGTAGTAGTGCAGACCCTCGACATACTCAGCCGGAAGAACAATACCCGTAAAGGCTGCAATGATATAGCCGCCTACGGTTCCGATCATCATACTGAAGAGCGCCAAGAGAGGGAAGAAGAGCACGGTGGCCACAATCTTCGGAAGGATGAGATACGAAGCGGAGTTTACGCCCATAATCTCGAGTGCGTCGATCTGCTCGGTAATACGCATGGTGCCAATCTCCGAGGCGATATTCGAGCCTACCTTACCCGCAAGGATGATGGCAATGACCGTAGAGGAGAACTCCAGGGTCATGGTTTCGCGTGTGGCGTAGCCAATCATAAACTTAGGGATAAATGGCGACTCCAAGGTGATACCCATCTGCAGAGCGATTACCGCTCCGATAAAGATAGAAATGATTGCCACCAACGGCATTGAGTTGATGCCCAGAGCCTCGATCTCGACCAATATGCGACGATAATAGATGCCTGCCTTCTCGGGACGAGAGAAGACCTTGCGCATCAACATCATATATCGGCCTATCGCCGCGAATAGTTTCAACATAGATAGTTCGATTTACTTTTTATCCTTAATCTCTTTGAAATCGACATACTCGCCGACCTCGTCATTCACACGCGGCTCCGACTGCTCGGTCTTTACAACCGTAACCTCGCCGTCGCTCTTCGACTTGCGTGTGTGTTGCGACTCTCCGCCGAAGGGGTTACCCGACGGATTTTGCATATTGTCAAACATCTGCTTCTGCGCACGGTACAGGCGCCACTTTATAAATAGTGGGAGCAGCGATATTATCGCTATGGGAAGTACAAATATCAGAGTCCAAGGCGCTGCTATAACAAGCGTTACAGCCAACACTATAACAAAAATATTGCGCTTAACAAAACTCCACAATTCGTTCAAAAACATCTCAAAAAATTCAATTTATCGCCACAAAGATAGGCAAAAATCGTGATAATTGACGAAATTGCGCGAAATGAGAGCATAAAAACCCAAAAGAGAACACTCCCTACTACTTGAAAAGTTCTACCGTAATGTGCTTATCCTCGCCACACCAGGTATTCATCAAGGTGAAGGTGTTCGATGTAGAGGTGCGCTCTCCCAAAATAATCGAAGAGTTGGCCTCAAGCAACTCGGCCTTTCTACCCTCGCGAACCAACCACCAATCTATCGAGCTCTTGTTGGTAACGATAATCTGGCGACGACCCTTCTTATCCACAGAGATCTCGCGAACCTGAACCGAAGCCTCGAAGAACTTGCGCAACAACGACTCCTCACCTGCGAGTGTACCATACGAGTATGCAAGGGTACGACGAGCTTCAATAGCCTCGCGGAGCGACTCTACCGACTTATCCTTCGCGAAAATAAGGGTCATATTGCGGCGCTCGCCATAGCGCTGGTAGCGCTCTGCCGACGGATGGTGAATATCGGTGTTCGACGACACGAAGAAGTTGTATTTCCAAGCACGGGTAATGGCCTTTGGATAGAACTCCGCACCATTCATAAGCTCGATACCGTCAATCAAGCCCTCCTTATAGGCTGCCTTCTCGAACTTTGTCATCGACAAATCCTTGCGCAACCATCCCGGATGATTATGCAACACGAGTGCACCCTGAGCCTTTGCATTACGCAGCGACTGCATAGGATCGGCATCGTAGATAGCGTTATTGTCAGTGGTAAAGAGAGCATTGAAGTGGCAATACTCATCGGGCTTGCGAGTAACCTCGATACCCGAAATAATGGTCATATCATAATTCTTCGCTGTCTTGCGCGCAAGCTCTACAGGGTAGTTAAAATCGACCATGATATCCTCCTTTGCAGGTCCAGGCTTCGACACAAAGTCGTACGCCTTAGCCTTTGCACCATTGCCGGTATAGCCCTTCAAATACTTTACATAATCCTTCTCGTGCGGACGATACTCGAGGTGCTCGGTTACGGCAATAGCATCCAAACCGTCTGCCCACGCCTCACGCACGCGCGATTGCATAGAAAGGTGTCCATCTGAGAAGATGGTATGGTTGTGCAAATCGACCTTATAGGCATTGTAGCCATCTACTCCCGGCGCATGGAACTCTTTGCGATTGAGTGTGCGAGGGCTCTCCATTCGCAAC
>JAFZDR010000231.1 GCA_017561105.1 Alistipes sp.
ATATGCAGGATGCCGAGGGCTTCCCAACCACTGCCGAGGAGGGCAAGGACAAGTCGTTGACATACTTTAAGAACTGTGCCGTTACTGTAACTTCGAACATCGAGGATGTCCCTGCGAATGGCTTCCCTATGATGGGTTCGTTGGGCGATAGCATCAGTGCCAATGATAAGGATGGCGGTTCACTTATTCTTAAGCCTACCTCAGATGGAACCAATCCCGACGGTCTTCCTGTTGTTAATGGTTCGCCTACCGACAACCTCGAGATTCCGTTGAAGGCTATGTATGCGAAGTTCTCGTTTACTATCACCGTAACGCCTGACCAGGAGATCGTGGGTAACAAGACACCGCGTTTCGATATCACAAGCTATAGGGTTCACAACCTCCCAAGCACTGTTGATACCGCCTCGGACACTAACTCCGATTCGGCTGTTATTGACGACATGTCAGACGCCACAGAGCCGGGCAACTTTGCTCAGGGAGCTTCTGTTGCGACATTCGACTTCTATCTTCCGGAGCGCTACTTGTCACCGAATACAACGATTGACAATGTGTTGCCTGACGAACTTAAGAAGGGTACATACGACACTACTGTTGATAAGGACCAAAATGGCTACCGCGATGAGGACGAGAAGTACCACCAGCGTTTCAAGCCTCTTTTGGTGAAGGACAAAGCGGCTACTTATCTGACTATCGAGGGCTACTACACCGACCACCAGGTCAATACCTACAAGGTGTCGTACGATATCTATCTTGGTGCCAACAACACCGACGACTTCAATATCATGCGTAATACTCACTATATCAATAGTGTAACTATTCGCGGTATATCGTCGTCTGACGATCAGGCTCTCAATCCGGATGGAATCTCTATCGACCACCGCGTTACAGTCGAGGAGCGCTCAATTCCGCTTATTATTAACTTCCGACGCGAGGCATTGTTGGATGCACACTACGAGGTGCGCCCATTGCGCTTGCGTAGTTTAGGTGGCGCTACTGCTACCACCGCTACCGTGCAGATTCTCAACGAGAATAAAGAAACTACCAACCTGCCGGATTGGATCCGCTTGGAGACAAGTGGTAGCGATGCAAATACCTATATCACAAGCGGTGTCTCGGCCGGTAAGCGTAAGTACTTCACCACCGACCTTGTTACTAATACACTCGCAAGCGGTACAAGCATTACAGTTAATGGTCTGAGCAACACAGCCAATCAAACTATTTGGGTCTATGTCGATGAGAATCTCACAACACAATCTCGTGCGGCTATCGTAAGAATTACCTATGACGGTAAGTCCGACGATTTCAAGGTTGTGCAGAATGGTTTGTATAAGGTTACAGGTGCTGATAGTGGTCGCGACTATTATATCGAGCAGTACAAGGAGTATCTCTATAACTACGATGCCGAGGACTATTTCGGCCATACCAAATACGAGGGTATGCATTGGGGTTTTAATGGTGTGCTGCTGTCACATATACACGACTCTTTCATATGTAACGAGATTAACTCTGACTGGACAAGTTATATCTCAAAGAATCCAATTAAGTACGATTTCTATATTGGAAAGCATGATGATGATAATGAAAGCAGTGATGAAAAAACAAGCGATGGTGGTACGTTACATAATTTTGCAGGTCAGGAATTTACAAAAGAAATTGCTGAATACGGAAACAGCAGTGTAGAATATCCTACATTGGATAAGCAGGCAAGCAGTGCCGTAGAGTATTGCTATAGCCGAAATAAGAGAAATAGCGATGGTACTGTCGATGTGAAATGGTATCTCCCTTCTGCCGACGAGTTGGAGGACTTTATTGTTCCCGCTTATAGCACCTTTGAGGAGTTCCAGGATAATTATTATTGGACCTCACAACCGGCCTACATCAGAAATGCGTTCTATTATGAGTATTATGATGGTAGTAAAAGTAACAGCAATCGTGAGGACACATACGTATTCGTAACGTACGAGGATAATAAGACACATGCGAGAGCTACAAAGGTTGCTTATGTTAATGGTAACTATGATTATGTGCCAAGCGGTCTAAATAGAACTTCTAACAATGCTACTATAGATTGTAGTAGCCCAATTTGTAAAGATGCTTATTTCAATGTAATGTATGGCTGGTATAGATGGACAGAGACTGAATGGTCTTGGTCAGACTTTCAGTATCATACTTATACGAAGACAGAAACGAAGACTTTTACAGCAGATGAACATTTTAACGAGTATAGGGATCGCCGTGATCAAAATGTTAGATATCATGTCGAATTAGGTCACTTGGATGATTTGATTCAGAAGACTGATGAAGATGAGCATGGTTATCACGAGCGTACAAAATCCAACCGTGTTCGTTGCGTAAGAAAGATGAACTAAACATACTTAAACAATCCCACAAGCGGCAAGGAGATCCTTGTCGCTTTTTTGTTTCGGAATAATGTGCTATCTTTGCTGCGCTATGAGAGTATTTTTAGTCGTAATAGGCGCTATTTCGTTTGTGCTTGGAGTGGTGGGCATATTTCTGCCGATGTTGCCTACAACGCCGTTTTTATTGCTTTCTGCGGCAGCGTGGGTTAAGGCATCGCCACAGCTCTACACCTGGCTGCTCAATCACAAGGTTTTTGGCGAGTATATCCGCAACTTTCGCGAGCATCGTGCCATACCGCTCCGCGTGAAGATTACATCGGTGTCGCTCGTATGGCTCACGATAGGGTACTGCATCCTCCGCGTAGTGAACGAGTGGTGGTGGGCGCAGCTGCTGATGGGGCTCCTCGCCACAGCGATATCGTGGCATATACTCTCGTTTAAGACACTAAAAAAGAACTGAGAAAAAATCTCAGTTCTTTTTTAGTGAAAACTCTCATCTCTCGTCTCTAATCTCTCGTCTACATCTTGGTCTCCACCGGGCCGGCGTAGATGCCGAGATAGACCTTGCGGGCAGTCTTAAGGTCGAGACCATACTCCAAGAAGCGCGCCTCGGCGTATGCCATGCGGCCCTTGAACTTCTTCACGGCTGCAGGGGTGTAGTGCTCGGAATACTGCTTGCTGCGGTGCAAGAGGTCGTGAGCGATATAGTTTGTATCGTGCAACTTGTAGTTCTTGTAGATGCGCTGGTCGATAATCTCCTTCAGACGCTTGTAAGCCTCTGCCTTTGGAAGGGCGCCGCACTCCTCCAACTCCTCGCGTGTGATAGGCTCGCAGATAGTGATATTTACATCGCCCTTAGGCATACGGATACCGTAGAGGATGCTGTTCTCATCCTCGTGATTGCCCTTTTGGTAGGTGCCGCCCAGTATTGTTACGGTGGTCTCGATAGCCTTGCGAATGTCGCATGGCTCGTACTGGTACGAAATGGCGATAGGGGCGATGCTGAGTTCGCTGAAGTTCTCGACAAAGTCGTTCGGACCACTCAGGCTCACCATCTTCAATACGCCCTGGTCGGTAGCGTCGATGCCATCCTTGGTGCGGCCGTTACGCTGTGCAATCCACATCGACTTGCCCTTCGAGATATACCAACGAATATACTCGGCGAGGTGCATCGAGTTCGAAAGGAACTCGCGTGGCGAGATATCGCCTGTCTTGCGGATTACGCGCACGGCGCGATTGATGCGGCAGATATCGGTTACAAACTGGTTGCGCAAGAGGTTGTCGCCCAGTGTTGTAGCTGTGGTAGGCAAGCCATTCGTAAAGAGTACATACTGCAACAAGAACGAGTCGAGAGTAATATCGCGGTGGTTCGAGATATAGAGATATCCCTTGCCCTTTTCGATATTCTCCACGCCCGAAGATGTGAAGTTGTCGATGGTAGCCTCGATAATTCGCTGAATAATGCTGATCATTACGCGCTCCTGCAACTGATCTACAGTCTTGCATGTGCGCACCACCTCGGCGATACGCTCCATATCTGCATCGGGAAATGCGAAGTTCACAGCAGGAACGAAGAACGGATCGTTTACGATGCGCTCCAATGCGGCAGGTATTTCGTCATCATTGTAGGGACGAATGTCGCTGTACAAATCCTCTTTCATAATTCGAAGAAGCCAAAAATGTTTTTACAAAGATAAGTAAAATTCCTCTATTTGGCAAATTTACTTGGCCTATAAACAAAGAAAAAGCACTCTCGTATAGTACGAAAGTGCCAATTTTTGTGCCGAAATGTGCTATTTCGAGGTGTAAGGTCCGTGAATTGACTTTACATGATAGCCGAAATCGGTTGCGTCGAGCACATATACATAGTAGCTCGCTCCACCCGGTGCCACACGCAATACGAGGTGGCCGTTGTAGCCATTCATCTTTGCGTAGGTCTCAGGGTTCTCGGCAAGTGCCTCAGGGTGAGCATTTGTGGTGAATACCTGCGCCTTAATAATCGGGAATATCTTATTATTCAACAAGTCAATGTCCGGCTGCTTCTTGTAGAAGTTCTGGTTGAGAATTACCTCAGGGAACATATAAGCCTCCATCTGACCGCCATAGCCGTTGCTGCTGAGGTGGTGACCGCCCTTCAAAGCATCGAGCTTGGTACCGTCGGCACAGTCACGGAAGTAGTAAGCCATACGGTTCTGCGGAGCACTTGTGATATCGCCTGCCGAAACATAGTCGAAGTTACCATACTTGAGGTAGAAACCGCACGACGACGGGTTGCCCGAGTCACTCCTCGAGCCATTCTTTCTTGGTGTGGTCTCGTCCGTCTTGATATAGTAGCCATAACCATTCTCGCAGATGTTCATGGTCATAAAGTTGTTGTACTTCTCCTTGTTGTAGAGCAATACAATCTGCTCCTTGCCGGCTGTGAAACGAGCACCCTGCAATATACCCTGCTCCTCGCCCCACTTGATGAGTGTCTTCCACTCCTCGAGGAACCAGGTGTGGTCGATAGGTGCTGTTTTGCTCTCGCCCTCCGCCAAATAGTTAGGGTAGGCGCGGTCGAGAATATTCTTGAACGGAATAAGGTCGTAGAGTGCCATAGCGCCAATCTTTCGGTAGCCGATAGGGTTTGTTTCGGCCTTGATGCCGGGATCTCCAAAGTGGTCGTTGTGGAAGTGCGAAATCTGACAATAGTCAATCCATGACTTACCCTCAGGAAGGTAATTCTTGATGTAACGCGCATAGGTTGTTGTAGGACGAACATCTGTGCTAGGGAGCTGTGCCACAGGGAAATCGCCCATAGTGGCAGGAATCTCACCCACATCTACAACCAAGGTTGTACCGTCAGGCAAAATGAGGAATGAACACTCACCACGCGCCGAGTTGATCATGTGAATATCGAGGTAGCCCTCCTGCCAGAGTGGGAACATCTTACCCACTTCGACGCTGCTTGCGCTACCAGCCTTGTAGGGGATGTTGTTCTAGAACTCGCGAACGAAGCCCGCCTTGATAGGCTTGCTGCTTGGTGCGCGTACCTCTGCCACCATAATGCCACCCTCGCTATCGTAGAGGCGCATGCGCAACAACGAATACTCGCCTGCAGGGAGTGCAATATGAACATAGGTCGGAGTGCTGCTGAGCTGTACGCCCTCGCCAAATGAGTAGGTGATAACGCTCTTAGCCTCGGCTGTAGGGGTGATTGTACCACTCGCGAAGTCGCAGTTGAATGTACCCGAAATAGGGGTCTCGTCCGCAGTCGAAATCTGCACCTTTGTCAAGGTTGCCGAACCTACGATACCGATTTTGAGCACGCCTGTAAGGTGCTTAAGCTCAACACCTTCGTTTGTTGCAACGCCATACATTGTCGATACGCCGTTGCCGAAAGTTGAGTTGCCTGCGTGGAGCTGATTCTCAGCAAAGAGAACTTTGCCCGCAGGTGCAGCAGGGTAGGCGATGTTGAGAGTTCCATTCAGCTCCTCGCTGAAGTTGAATGTTGCGCGAGAGAGGTTATTCTCATCGATAACCGCCTCGGCCGACTCAATGCCATTTGCCGAAATCTTGTCGCCCTCACTCCAAAAGAGAGGGAAGCCCTCGCCAACTCGCTCTCCGAGCTGTGTGCGTGAGCCTTCCAACGACAAGGTTATCGACGACTCGGCAACAAAGCTTTGCTCGTCAAAACGGATGCCCTCAGTTGCGTCGGTTGCGCACGAAAGCGCAATGAACGCAGCTGTTAATGTTGTGAAAATCTTCTTCATTAGGGTATTTTGTTATAAATTATTTCGACTTGTATGGTCCGTGAATCGATTTAACTCTGTATTCGAAATTGCTATCATCGAGCATATAGATGTAGAACTCCTCACCGCCCGGCATTACGCGGAGTACCATATGACCATTATAGGCTGTAATCTTGTTGAGGAGTTTCTGCTCCTTAACCAATGGTATATCGGCCACTGCTGGGTGGATATTACTTGCGAAGTAACCGTCTGCCCAACCCAAAACATACGCGAGCTTCTCAGGATTAGGCTGGCTGGCTGCAAAGCAGTTGTTGAAGATGTAGCGCGGGTTGAAGTTGCTTTTAATCATTCCGCTGCCCCACGAGTTGGGTGCCATGTGGTGGTGACACTTGAAGGCGTCGAGGTTGCCCTCGCCGATAAAGTCGCGGAAGTAGTAGGCTGCACGGTTCTGAGGAGAACTTGTCAGGTCGCCACACGCCAAGTAGTCGAATGCTCCATATCGAATGTGGAAACCGCACGATGCAGGGTTGCTGAGAGTTGTCAACGGCTTGCCGAGCGGACGCACATTACCACTCTTATCCTTGCCCCAAACCATTCCGTTTGCACAGATGTTGAAGATTGAGAAATTCTTATGCTTCTTGGCATTGTAGAGCATGTTTATCTGCTCGATGCCGACCTCGAACTGCTCGGCTGTGAACTTCTTGCTCTTTACGCCCCACTCAACAAATTTTACCCACGATGGCGAGAAACCTCCCACAATCTCATACGAGTCGTACGATGGATACATACTATCGAGTACGATCTTGTAAGGTACCTCGTCGTAAAGCGCGAGGAGTCCCGACTTGAGATATCCCGCAGGAGCGGTCTCGGTAGCGCACTCTGCACTGCCGATATGGTCGATGTGGAGGTGTGTAGCCAAACAGTAGTCGATAGCCTTTCTGCCCTCTGGGAGGAAGTGTTTGATGTAGTTGGCATAGACCATATATGGACGCACCTTGTCGTTCGGACGCTGTGCTACCGATGTTATGCTTGTCTTGATTTCGCCTGCATCAACAAGAAGGGTAGTGCCGTCGGGGAGGATGTAGAAGCAACACTCGCCGCGACCGCTGTTGATAAAGTGAATGTCGAGGCAGCCTTGGTTCCACGCAGGGAGAACCTTGCCTACCTTAACAACTTCGCTACTGCCTTTTGCCTTGGCAGACTTTTTCTTCGATGCCTTTGGTGCACCATTGCAGTACGTAACACTCAAAAGAGCAACGATAGAGAGGGCTAAAAATAGTCGTTTCATGATTTGTGGTATATTTTCGGGTGGCAAAGTTAGCAAAAAAATCGTTATTAACGATTAAGGTTCGAGCATATCTTGGTTGTGTACAAAATTTTTGCTACCTTTGTGGCAGTCGAAATTTAAAAATTGATCCAAAATGAAGAAAATTTATCTGCTTTTAGCAACTGTTGTTGCGATGTTTGGTGCAATCTCTTGTACACCTAATCAGGTGGTGATTGACAAGGAGTTACCTGCTGGAAATATCGTGTTCGAGCGAATCGTGAACGATACGGTTTATGTTCACCAGGAGTTGCGCGGTTCGAAGAAGGCTTGGTTCTATTGGGCGTTCCGTGCAAGAGGATGCCAGGGTAAGACCTTAACTTTCGTATTTACAAAGAGTTTCGCTATCTGCGAGCGCGGTCCAGTGGTGTCGTTGGATAAGGGTAAGACCTACGGGTATTTGGCTGAGGAGGGATCGACTCCGCACTCATTTACTTATACCTTCCCGAAGAACGCAAAAGAGGTGTGGTTCTACGAGTGCCACCCATATACTCCCGAGATGTGGGAGGCCTTCTTGAAGAAGCCTCACAAGGG
>JAFZDR010000232.1 GCA_017561105.1 Alistipes sp.
CCTGTAAGTCCCTTACTACCACCAAAGCCTGAGATTACGCCACCTACATAGAGGTGATTGATATCGGTTTTGTGAGTATTCTTGGCTACGGTATTTACCACATTAACTTTGATATTACCGTGGTTGTCTACATTTGAGTAAGCAGCATTTGCAAGACGGCTGATACAGCCCGATATGCCGAGATGGGCGTAACGAGCCAAGTATAAATCGAATGTGCCATCAACAGTGATATCTCCATTATTAGAGCAATCGGTCCAGCTACTACCTACATAGCCCGCTAAACCTCCGATATAGAAGGCGCCAACCATTGTATAAAGCGTTGGCTGTGCGGTATTTACCGTAACATCGAGCGGCGCGTAGTTGTGGCAGTTTGTTGTGGTCGAGTTCTTGTGTCCGAACAGACCTCCGATACTTGTACCGCGTGTCTCATCTGGCCATGCGCCCGAAGGGTAGACTTTACCCTTGACGGTAACCTTGCCGTTTGCCAAGTTTGTAGAGTTCTTCACGGTAGATGCAAATCCGCCAAGAGCGCCAATCTTGATTGATACGAGTGTTCCGTCGCACTCTACAGTGTCGCCATAAGCCGAAATAGCGCCCTCATTTGTACATTTGTCGAGGTTGCTGGTTGCATGACCCACAATACCTCCGATAGAGTAACCGTATGTCTTTGCATCCTTCAAAAAGGTTACAGCACCCTTATTTGCGCAATTAGTGAGTGCGCCCGAGGTTGAGTATCCGAAACAGCCACCCACGCAAAGGGTAATAGCAGGAACTGCACCGTCAACAGCCTGGACCTGTGTATCAAGATTGATTGCAGCATTGTTTACGCAACCATCTGCATCACATTTCATAGAACCTGCAATACCGCCGATATAGTGGTCGCTGAGATTTCCCTTTCCGTAGATTGTTGCGTTGTAGTTGATAACTCCATTATTGGTACATCGGAGAACTTTCGCTTCGTCCGCAGCGAGAGTGGCTATAACTCCGCCAACGCAAGTATATCCTGCGATATGTCCATCTCCACCACTAACGGCAGCATTTCCCTTGACGCCTGTAATAAGAATCTCCGCCTTATTCTCGCAATCCTCGATAGATGCCAATGCTGTAACATTGCCCACTACACCGCCAACAAGAATATAACAATTGCTTGTGCCGCTGCGGACATTACCATTGTGGGTAATCTTACCCTCATTTACACAGTTCTTAATGGTAATTGCACTGCTTGAACGAGTGTAAGCCACAATGCCACCCATCCACTGATAGCCCGAAGACGAGCTATTTGTCGGAGTGTACTGAATCTCGCCCTTATTTACGCAGTGCGAGATTGCACCCGCATAGGTATCACCCGCAATACCACCGATAAACGAGTAGCGACCCTCATAGGTAAATACCATATTTGCACCCTCTTGATTAGTACAGTGGCTAACCTCAGCTGCATAAGTACGACCTACGATACCCGCAACATCACCCTGACGGATTGCCTTCGTATTGGTCATCACACCATAGTTCTCGCACTTTGTAACGATTGCATTCTTGGCATTGATACAAGCCGCGATACCACCCATAATCGGTGATGAGTAGGTTACATTCGACTTGCTGTCGTTGTTGGTTATCGAACCATAGTTTACGCACTCCTCGATGCGAGGCACGGCGGTAATTGACTCATCGGTGCTATCCAAAAGGCCGACAATACCACCAAAGCCCGGTGAAACCTTCTTCTTTGTGGTGCCGATATCGGCAGGTGTCGAAAGCTTGATATCAATATCTACGCGGTTTACGCACTTGGTGATTGTAGCCGCATAAGCGCGACCAATCAGACCTCCGATGCTGATAAGGCGCGAATCGAAGTCGGATGTAGGGGTAATAACATTGTTGCTATAGGTAATTGTACCCTCAGCCGAGCAGTTTGTTACGGATGCAGTCTGCTCCGCAGTCGATTGAAGTGTCGAAACCAATGAACCCGCGAAAGTTGTATCGGTAATATTGAGTGCGACCTCCTTGAGGTGTACATTCTTGATTGTAGCAGAGGTTGTACCAAAGAGAGGCTTAGTTAAACCCTTAATCTCGTTATCCTTACCATCGAACAGACCGTTAAAGCCCTCAATAGGAGCCCACTCTACACCGGTCATATCGATAGATTTCATCACTCGAACCTCTTTCCACGACGAGATAGCTGCCTGAGCTGCAAAAGTCTGCATATCGGCAACATCGTAGATTTCGAGTATGTCGCTGTCGGTGCTCTCTGCAGCGAATGTCATCTCCGCGAACTCGCGCACCTTGCCTGCAGTGATAGGCTTTGCCGAAGAGTCGAACGATGCCGCCATCTTCTTGCCGTCGGTAGTAGCCAAAAGGCACTCGATAACGCCATACTCGCCCGCAGGAACTGCCACATAGATTGGAGTTGCCGCAGCGCCCAAAGTCAAACCTTCACCAAACGATATTGTGATAGCGTTCGAGGTAGAACCCTCCTGAGCTGTCAACTCGCCATTTGCACAATTAACATCGAAAGTGCCCGCGAGTGCGCCACTCTGCGATGTTACGCTAAGACTTGCAAGGGTTGCCTCGCCCTTGATTGCAAAGCGAAGAACGCCTGTCAAGTGAGTCAATATTGGTGTAGCGCCCTCAGCTGCATAGCCATACATAGCTACAGCGCTACCATCGACATTACCTGCCACATAATTTTGTGTTGCAGGGATAACGATAGGGTAGCAACCCTCGGTTACTGCAGTTGTGCCCTCTGCAGCAGGGTAAACAATGTTGTAAGGACGAGCAAGAACACCATTTACAACAAATGTTGCCGATGCTGTACCTACCGACTCGGCAGCGACCTCGTTCGATACTACGCCATTTACGGCGATTTTATCGCCCTCGCTCCAATAGAGCGGATAGACACCATCCACCTTCTCACCGAGATGCGTACGCGACGACTCGAGCGAAAGCGAAATTTCGGTCTGACCTCCTACCACTACATCGAGCTCCTCAGTAGCATCAGTTGTACAAGCAACGCCAGCGAACAATGCGATGATTGCCACAAAAAGTTTAGCTAAATTTTTCATATGTTTTAGGCTTTAGTTTATTCGATTATCGCAAATTTAGTAAATATTTACTAAACCACAAAAAATCGGGCAAGTTTCCTCGCCCGATTCTCTCTATTCTTTAGCTAATGGCCAATGGCCAATGGCTAAAAGCTAATTAGTAAACCAACTCGTCGTTCTCGCTGCCAAAGCCTGGCAATGCGATGCTATCGCCGTAGCCGCCCTCGACAGCTACCTCGAAAATCTCAAATTCTGGTTTCAAATACATTTTCATAATTGTAACTGTTTTTAGGGTTATTGAATTGTTGGCTTTGACTCCAATGCCGAGCAACCGTCAGCTTCGGCAACGCTCTTCTCAACAGGCTCGCTGTAAAGGTACTTGAAGAAGTTCTCCGAAGTGAGGTTCTTAGAGATATACTCCTCATCCTCCTCGTTCCACTCCGAGATAGAACCACCGGCCTTACAGTTCTTAGCGTAAACGGTAGCTGTGCGCTCGAAGCCGAACAAGATACCTACATTCGGATATGCCGAAGCAGCAATGGTTGTGTAAACCTCAGCGTTCTCAACTACGCAGTTTGTGAGAGTTGTGAAGCCATAGATACCAC
>JAFZDR010000233.1 GCA_017561105.1 Alistipes sp.
CACTTCAAATCCTCAGGGTTGCGCTCAGCAGTTACGCGGATAGCCTTACCGTTAACGATGAGGAGGTTCTTCTCAGCATCGAAATCGATAGTGCCATCGAACTGACCGTGCATAGTGTCATACTTAAGCATGTAAGCCAAATACTCTACTGGGCAGAGGTCGTTGATACCTACTACATCATACTTCTCAGTCTGTGTGCAAGCTGCACGGAATACCATACGGCCGATACGACCGAAACCGTTGATACCAATCTTAATTTGTGCCATAATTGTAATTTAATTTATGTGTTATAGAAACTCTGTTTAACCTAAATCTTTCGGAGTTTTGCGTTCCGACTTGTTACGCCTTAACTTTAGCGTTACAACTCCCCGCACTCCTCGTTGTTAATTTTTTAACGGTGCAAAGGTATATACTTTGTATATAAATAACAAATTTTTCGAGATTTTTTTCATCCTCTTTTTAGAATACCTCCTGCAGAATCTCGATTGAGCGCACCGAGCGGATAGCATCGAGGTGAATCGAGAAGTATTCCACAAGGCGCGAAAGCATTGCCACGCGCTGTTCGCGGTTGAGCGGGATTTCGCCGAGGCACTCCAAATCGCACTCAGTGAGATCGCGCAAAAGTTCCGACTCATCCACATTCATAGAGTGGTTATGGAGCGGCATGTCGCACACATACAGGCCTTCACGCATATCGAACCAGCACCCTTTTCGGTGCTCATTTCCAGGGAAATAGCCGAGGTAACGGCTCAGGTTAGCGAGAAACCATAGGTGGAAATTTGCAACGCCCTCGTCTATCTCGTCCAGCGCCCGAACCGAGTGATAGACAAAGTCGAAAAGCGGCTCGTTTGCCTCGCTCTCTCCCACCAGGCGATACAGAACCTCTGCCATAAAGAGAGCCATGGTAGATTTGCGAATGTCGTATGGAACGCTCTTGAAGATTATCTCATTCTGCACCTCGCGCATTTTGTGGAGGTCGCTATGTGAGGACTCCAGGCCATCGAACTGCAATACAAATAGGGGTTGAAAGAGTGCCATTTTCGAGCCTCGGCCACGCGAGGAGCGCACACCCTGCACCATATAGCTTTGGCGACCATAGCGATCGGTGAGCATCTGCACAACCATTCCGCTATCGCCGTACTTTACGGTCGAAAGCACAATGCCGCGTGCCTTATAGCTCTTCATCGCCTGCCCCATATATTTTTCTGCTTTTAGCCATTGGCCGTTAGCCGTTAGCTCTTTTTAGTTTTGTCTTTAGAGAGTTATTTTCTCGATTGTTTCGCGCAGGCGCGAAGTGTCGAGGTGGGTATATATCTCGGTTGTTTCGATACTCTCGTGACCAAGCATCTCCTGTACCTGGCGGATGCTTGCTCCACCCGCCAAGAGGTGGGTTGCAAAGGAGTGGCGGAAGATATGCGGACTAACCGTCTTCTCTATTCCGGCACGCTCCACGGCATCGCGGATGACATAAAATACCATAACGCGCGTCAATGCCTTACCGCGATTGCTCAAAAAGAGTACATCTTGGTTCTTCGAATCCTTGTTTTTGCGTTCGTCGAGGTATATCATTATACGCTCGCGTGCAACATTGCTGATTGGCACCAAGCGTTGCTTGCTACCCTTGCCCATAACGCGAATGTAACCCTCGCCAAAGAAGAGGTCAGAGAGGCGCAGCGCTGTGAGCTCCGACACGCGCAAACCGCACGAATAGAGCAACTCCAGCATCGCTCTGTCGCGCTTACCCTTGATATTGTCGAGAGGTACGGAGTTGATAATCTGCTCCACCTCCTCCACGGTCAGCACATCGGGGAGCTGGCGTGTGCGCTTGGGTGTAGCAATCATCTCGGTAGGCGACTGCTCGATTTTATCGTTGATAAGCAGATAGTTAAAGAAGCTCTTAACGCCGCTCAACTCGCGTGCCTGCGACGATTTTTTATGCTTGCACTCGCTATAAAGGTAGGCGAGATATCGCTCAACCATATACTGCTCGACCTTGGTAGGCGGAACATCGTATTGGTGGAGAATAAAGTTGGCAAAGTTGGTATAATCGCGCATATAGGCCTCGACGGTGTTATCCGACAACCCCTTCTCCAACTTTATATACTGCATAAAGCCCTTTGCAGCCCTATTCCACTTCTCGCTATTCTCGACCATATCTTCTACAATATACGCACCGCCTTCGATGCCGATGTAAGGGTGAAATCGGCAAGATTTACCCCTGTCAGATTTACAATACCGCTCCGTTTACCCACCTCGATAGAGCCAAACTTATCGTCGATACCGAGAGCCTTTGCGCCATTTATGGTGGCCCACTGCAACAACTCGGCAAGTGGCACACCCTTGAACATCTTCAGCTCCTCGATCATCGACAACGACCAATTCGAAGCCAACGAGTCGGTGCCTATACATATATTTAATGCACACGCGCGTAGGAGCTCCACGCTCTTCGGCTCGAGAGCCGAAATATAGTTGTTAGAACGCGGACACAGCGCCCAATATACGGGAGCCGAGAAGTGATTCATAATCGTATCTACATCCTCTTGCGACACGGCGCAATTATGCACCAACATCACACTTCTATCCTTTGGCACACACTCGACAATGCGCTTTGCGGGTGAGCCGTAGTGGAGGAAATCGCACTCGAAACCTACCGCCTTATACCACTCGTGCAACGATCCGCCACCATTGTAGAGCATCTTCTCATCCTTCGTCTCGAGGAAGTGTATCGAAAGCGGCTTATCGACATCGCCACCGCACACCTCCCTAAACGGGGCATCTTGCACCGAATATACCGAGTGGGGCGAGAGTGATGTATCAGGATATTTTGCCAACTC